>CAYWBD010000237.1:0-2020 GCA_964456315.1 uncultured Thermoflexus sp. | reverse complement strand
CGCTTGAGGTCCTCGGCGGGCCGCTCCCTGACATAGCTCCGTATCGCCTGCACCCAGGGCCAGTATGGAGGCGCGCCTGCGCCCTCGTAGCAGCAGCCCCACAGCACCTGGCAGCGGCGCAGGCCGGCATAGGTCTGGAGCTCCTGAGCGGTGCGGGTCTTGCCGATGCCTGGCTCGCCGCCGAGCGTGACCCTGCGCCCGTGACCGGACAGGGCCTCTTCGAGCGCACCCTTGAGCTGGTCCATCTCCTTCTGGCGGCCGACGAACACGCCCGAAGCCATGGAGTCCAGCGAGCGGACGGGCATGTCACCCTGACCCCGGACTTGATCCGGGGTCAGGGCGCCTCCGCCGCTGCGCCCTTCGACAGGCTCAGGACGCGCAGGGGCGCTGACGTCCACCCCATCAAGCGCACGCAGCACGTCCGAGGCAGACTCGGGGCGCTGTTTCGGGTCCTTGGCTAGTAGCCGCATGATCAGGGCGTCGAGCGGCCGGGGGCAGTCTGCCCGGTGCCAGGTCGGGGCCACGGGCGGCGTGTTGATGTGCTGGCCGATGATCGAGATGTCGTCGTCCCCCAGGAACGGCGGCCTGCCCGTGACCATCTCGTAGAGCATGGCCCCGAGCGAGTAGAGGTCGGCTCTGGGCGTTATCTCACCACCCATCGCCTGCTCGAGAGGCATGTAAGCCACCGTACCGACCATCATCCCTTCGCGGGTCAGGCGGGAACGGTCCGTCGCCACCGCCAGCCCGAAGTCGCCGATGCGCGCCCTGCCGTCCTGTGTCAGCCAGACGTTCCCCGGCTTCAGGTCCCTGTGGACAATGCCCTTCGAGTGCGCGAACACGAGGCCGTCACACGTGTCCCGTGTGATCCGGAGAGCACGGTCGAGAGGCATCCTGTGCGCGGGCGCCTGTTCGATGACGCCCTCCACGTCCCCCCCTGACATCAAAGGCAGGACCATGAAGGGTTGATTCGTGCCCGTTGCCGGGTCATGTTCTTGGCCGAGGTCGAAGATCGGCACGATGTTTGGGTGGTCGCCCAGCCTGGTCGGGTGTTCGCAATTTGCAGTCCGCTGACGGTGGGTTCCAGGGCTCCCCGCGGCACCTGGAGCTCCAGCTCCCAGGTGCCGTCGCCCTGGACGATCACCTTTGCGCCCATGGCCTCCAGGACAAACCGGCGGTCCTCGGCCGTTGCCCCAGCTAGCCGCACATCGAGGCGCTGGCGCAGGAGTTCCACGCTCTCCGGGCTGAAGCGGTGGCGCTCCAGGTCGGCGATCTGGTCGGCAAGGCGCTCTTGCTGTTCTCCGATCCACCGTTGCTTCGTGCGGATAAGGCCGACTTCCTGCTCGTAGACGGACTCGCTGACCGCGCCTCGGGCGGCGATGCGGAAGGCCCTGGCCTCTGCGTCGCGTTCCTCGCGCTCCTGCCGGTCGAGGCCGGAGAGTTCATGTCGCAGGCTGGCTTCGCTCTCCCCGGTGGTCCCCTGGCGACTTTGCATCTCCGTCCCGAACCCTTCAGGGCCGGACAGGAACTCCCCGACCATGCGGAACACGGCACCTTCCGTGGTGCTCGCTGCAAGAGTCCGGGACTCGCACCGCTGACCATGCGGGCCGGGCTTCCAGCGGGCGCCGCACGTGTAGAACGAATACTCTTTGTTGGGGCGGCGTGCCGTGACGCCGACATAGGCACGGCCGCATGCGGCGCAGCGGACCAGGCCGCGGAGCAGGTACACCCGCAGCTTGGTGTTCTTCAAGGCGAACTGCTGGTTGTCCCGCAGCCGCCGCTGCATCCAGTCGAACTCCTTCTCCGTCACGACCGGCCGCTCGACCAGCCCTTCCAGGCGGATGCGTTCGCTCTCGGGGCGCATGCGCCTGCCCGACCTGCCGTAGGTGTTGGACCGGCGCTGCTTGGGCTCGACAGCCTTGGTCTTGAGCGCTTCTATCACACCGGCGTAGGCGCGGTTCTTGAAGATGCTTCGCACCGAGCCTGGCCACCAGCCCTGGGCGCCGCTCGGCGTCAGGATGCC
>CAYWBD010000236.1:0-8631 GCA_964456315.1 uncultured Thermoflexus sp. | reverse complement strand
CGGGACGCGCCGGGGCGGTGCAGGAGTCGGCGTTGGGGCACCAGCGGGCAGCGGCGTCGCTGTCGGCCGCGGCGTAGGCGTGGGCAACTGCTTGGCTCCTATGAGTGTTGTCACGCCAGCAGAAGCGCCCGCGGCCTTGTTCAGGTCAGCGATCTCCTTGTCTTTCGCGACCACCTGCGCCTGGACCCGGGCGATGTCGGTGTCCTTGGCCGTCACCAGCTGTTGGGCTTGTGCCGCCTCCTGGATCTTGGAGGACAACTGTTGCTGGACAGACGCGGCCTTTTGTTGCTCCTGGGCAACCTGGGTCTGTACAGCGTCGTACTCACTCTGAGACACGCCCCCGCCGCAGGCCGCGGCCAGCGCTGCGCCGAGCGCCGCCAGGCCCACGATGGCGATCACCGGGACGCGCCTCGTCTGGCGGTGTGAAGTCTGTTTGGTCATCGGTTCCTCCCTGGCGGCCAGGCCCCGGCTCACCGCGGGTCTCCGCGGCGTCCGCCGGGGCCGCTTATTGGCTTCGCTTGCTATCCCTTGTCCATGACATGCTCACGACCTGATACAGGACGAACCCGAATGCGGCCCAGACGACGATCGCCATGCCCCCGAAGACCGCGGGCGCGCGCTCCCTGAACCCTTCAAGTCCGACAGGCTCCGTCTCGAATGCGGGCGGCGGCAGCGCCGCTTGCTCGATCACGAGCTTGTGCTCACTGCCATCGAACACACCGGCGCCCTCGAAGCGCGCCGTGATGGCGTGTTGTTGCATGGGGACGGTGGGCTGGTACTCGAAGAACCCGACTCCGTTGGCATCGGTCTTGATGTGTCCGAGCGCCATGGGTGCCTGGACCCCGGCAAAGCCCGCGGCGAGGGTCAGCGCCACCTCGGCCTTGGGTACCGGCTTCCCATCAGAGTCCCGCAATGACACGAGAAGCGACACCGGGTCGCCCACGGTGGCCCAGGTGGAGGGAGTGACCTCCAGCTTGGTCGGGGTGAAGACCGGCGCGGCGGGACCGCCGCCTCCCCCACGGGTGACGCGCAGCACGCCGCGCTGGAGGAAGTCGTGGACCTCGCATTCGAGGTCGCATTTGAAGTTGAAGCTGCCAGACTTGTCCGCGATGAAATTGAGCGTGGCCTCGCGGTGCCCGGCGGTGATTTCGTCTGTTTCCAGCTTGTACCCGTCGAGCACGATGATGTGCTCCTCTTCGGGATACCCCTGGTGCGCCCAGGAGAAGGTCAGCTCGACCAGCCGTCCCTGTTCGACCTCGACGATGAAGTCGCCCTCGCGGTCTCCGATGCACGCGGCGGCGGTGCCAGCGGCGCAGCGGAACCCGGAGTCTGTCGTTTCGACCCGCACTTTGAGCGCCTCGGCCCCTGCCTGCGCTTGAACGGCGGGCGTCCAGACGGCCAGCGCCAGCGCGACTGCTGCAGCCGCGGATAGCAGGCGGGTAGCGGCGTTAGGCATCGCCCGCGGCTCCCGGCGCCGGCCGCATGGCCGCTGGCGCCGTCGCGCCTGCCTGCTGCAGGGACTTCTCTCTGCCCTCTTCCATCTCCCAGAGCGACACTATCGGGAAGAGCTTCGAGAACAGAGCGAACACAAGCGCGAAACCGGCGAAGGACGCCGTGGTGATCACGATCTCGACCCAGGTGGGCGAGTACACGCCCCATTCGTAGGGCATCAGCGGGTTGGCTAGCGACGGCACGACGATCAGGTAGCGCTTGATCCACATGCCGATGTTGACCAGCAGCGAGGCGGCGAGCAAGAGGGGCAGAGCGCGCGTCCAGGGCAGCGCCGCGACGGCGACGGGCAGGACCTGGCCACCGAAGAAACCGACCCAGAGTAGGAGGCTGTACCTGCCCTGGAACAGCTCCTGGAGGAGGAGCTTCTCCCCGCCCTCCAGCTTGTAGGCCAGCGTCAGGTATTCGGCGAATGTGAAGTACAAGTAGGCGACGCCGAACACCGCCAGCATGTAGCTCAGGTAGCGGAAGTGCTTCTCGCCGATGTACTCCTCGAGCCTGTAAAACTTCCGGAAGACGATGAGCAGGGTGATGAGCATCGCGGTGCCGGAGTAGAGCGCACCGACCGCGAAGTAGGGCGCCAGGATCGTGCTGTTCCAGCCGGTCCGGAACGTCGTGCCGAAGATCCACGACACGACCGAGTGCGTGCCAACGCCGAGCGGGACGACCAGGAGCATCATGATCCCGGCGCCGCGCTCAAGCTTCCTGCGTTGCTCGGGGTTGCCGCGCCAGCCCATGGCCGCCAGAGCGTAGAACCGCAGTCGCAGCCGCGACGCGTTCCCAGCGAGCCTGTCCCGCAGCCAGGCGGCGTCTGGGACCAGGAACAGGTAGAGGTAGATGATGCTGGCCGCCAGGTAGGTGGGGATGACGATGAGGTCCCAGATGAGCGGCGACTCCATCCTCCCGTACCGGACCAGGTGCCAGATGCGGTCCGGCCGCCCCAGGTCCACCGCGGGCATGATGGCGCACATGAGTAGTGCCGAGACCGTAGTCAGCTCCGCGATCCGTGTCAGGGGCCGGCGCCACTCTGCGCCTGTGACCCGGAGGATGGCGGAGATGAACGTGCCGGCCATGCTCACGCCGCTGAAGAACACGAAGTTCGATATGTAGATCCCCCAGGTCACGGTGTCCCGCATACCGGTGACCCGGAGGCCCTCTCGGACCTGGTACGCATAGGCTGCGGCGCCAGCGCCCACGAGCAGGACCAGCAGGCCGGCCCACAGGTACCAACCGGCCGAGGTGTGCACGATCGGCCGCAGAGCGATTTCCTCCAGCCGCGCCCGGTCCAGGTCCTCTTGGGCGGCGGAAGGCGCGGTCACTTATGTCCCCCGTGCGGGTCGTCAATGGTGGAGCCCATCTCCTGCCAGGTGCGCGCCTGCTGGGCAGGACGGTGTTCGTTGATGCCGTGTCCCTGCTCTTCGTCGTGGCCCGGGATGTACCACACGCGCGGCCGCGTGCCGAGGTCCTCCTTTAGGCGGTAGGCGTTGTTCCCTGCGAGGAAGTCGGAGAGCTTCACGACGTCTTTGCCGTTGGTGGCGATGTCATCAGTGAGGTCTCCCAGGTAGATGGCGTACATCGGGCAACCCTCGACGCACGCTGGCAGCCTGCCGTCCTTGACGCGGTGGGCGCATAGCATGCACTTTTCGACGGTGCCCCTACGGTGGGGGAGCGGATACTCGGGGCTGTAGCTGGCGAAAGTGGCCCCGGCCGGGTTTGCTGGCTGTCCCCAGTTGAACTGGCGCACCCCGTAAGGGCAGGCCGCCATGCACATGCGGCAGCCGATACAGCGCTCGTGGTTGATGAGCGTGATGCCCTCTTCCGTTCGGTAGGTCGCCTCGACTGGACAGACATGGACGCAGGGCGGGTTTTCGCACTGCATGCACGGCCTGGGCACGAACGACTTATGCCCGGCCGCGCCTTCCACCTCGAATACCCTGATCCACTCCTGGCCGGGAGGGACGAAGTGCTCTGCGTTGCACGACTCGACGCACTGCGGCGCCTTGTCAATGGTCACGCAGCCCTCGCACTTGCGGAGGTCGAACACCATGACCCACTGGCGCACGCGGCCGCCCGCCTGGTCCTGGGCGCGGGGCGCAGCGCCGCCGACGCGTGCGAAGAACGCAGGCGCCAGCGGTGCCGCCACCGCGGCCACGCCGGCCGTGCCGATCATCTTCAGCAGCTGCCGTCGGCTCGCCAGCCACTTGCGCTCGTTTTCCTTGGGGTCCGTCGCCAATTCCCCGCTCCTGCGACAGCGCGCGGGCCGCCTGTGCCGCGTCAACCCGGATTCACAGCTTCAGTGTGAGCCGGTATGGTCGCCCAGACGCCCGGAAAAGTTCGGTGTCGACGGCGCGCAAATGTACTTGCCATGAGCGGGTGGAAACACCTGTCAGGCAGCAGGTGTTTCCACCTCTTCACCCAACGAACTTCCACACGAGATGCCTGCAGCAGGACGGACTAGAATGTGGCGTGTAACACCTTGATGGAACGCATACGCATCGTCCTCGCCGAGGACCACGCTCTGGTCCGCGAGGGAACGCGCCGGATCCTGGACCAGCAACCCGACTTCGCAGTGGTCGGCGAGGCCGGGGACGGTGAAGCGGCGCTGGACCTGGCGCAGCGCATCCGCCCCGATGTCCTGGTCTTGGACGTCAGGATGCCGAAGATGACCGGCATCGAGGTCGTCAGGCGGCTGAAGGCTGCTGCTCCGGAGACCCGGACGATTGTTCTGACCGCCTACGACGATGACGAGTATGTGTTGGCCCTTATGGAGGCCGGTGTCTCGGGTTACTTGCTGAAGACTGTCCGGGCGTCCGAGCTTGTAGAAGCGATACGGACTGTTCAAGCCGGAGAGCCGGTGCTCTCCGCGGCGATAGCGTCTAAAGTGGCGCGCCTATGGGCAACGGCCAGGGAATCCCAGCCCAGGCGTGCGACCGACCAATTGAGCGCGCGGGAGCTTGAGGTGCTGGCGCTGGCCGCTGAGGGCGCGCGCAACAAGGCAATCGCCGACCAGCTCGGGCTCAGCGTCCGGACCGTCGAGGGCCATTTCAACAGCATCCTGACAAAGCTGGCGGTCTCGTCCCGGCTCGAGGCGGTGCTTCACGCGGTGTCTCACCGCTGGGTCGCTCCCGAGGAGGAGCGCCGGCTGTGAAGCCAGCCGCAGCCGGCTCGAGCCCGGTCCCGCCTGTTGCCAGCCGGGCATTGGGCGATGCGGTGCGCCGGCTGCACGCCTACCGGCCTCGGTTCCGGGACGCGAGGTTCTGGGTAGTCCAGGCCATCGTCCTTGCAATAGCAGGGGGCCACCTGGCTCTGGAGACCTTGGCCCACCAAGGATCTCCGTTGCTCGTGGGCGAAGCGCAGACTGAGCTACTCTCGTTCCTCCCGGTCGCCCTGTTCCTCATTCCGGTGGTTATCGCGGCGCTAGGCTTCGGCCTTGGAGGGGCCGCGGCGACCGCCGCCTGGTGCACGGCGCTGACCATCCCCACCATCGTGCTCCACGAGGCCGCGGTGGAACGCGCCAGGGAAGCCATGCAGCTTGGCCTTGTAGACATTGTGGCTGTGTTCGTGGGCCAGCGCGTGGACCGCGAGCGCGCCGCAAGGGGCCGCGCTGAGGCTGCCACGGTCGCGCTGCAGGGATCTGAAGCGAAATACCGGAGCCTGTTCGAGTCAAGCGCCATCCCCGTCCTGGTCCTTGACTCGCCAGGCCGCGTCCTGGAGGCAAACAAAGCCGCCTCTGAACTTTTCGGGCAGTCGCCAGATCAGCTCCGCGGCGCGCTGTTCGGGTCCCTTTTGGGTGGCGCGAGCGTGGGGGCAGGGCCTCGTAATGGCGCTGATAGAGATGGACGGCAAATGCTGCACCTCAGGCGCCCGGACGGGACCACCGTTCAACTGGCGCCTCTGTTCAGGGAGATCGCGGCCGCCGGCGACGGCCCCACGCTGCAGGTGCTCCTGAGGGACGTGACTGAGGAGCAGTCGCGCCAGGCTGGGCTGCGTGCCTATGCCGCCAGCATCCTCCGGGCGCAGGAAGAGGAGAGGCGGCGCATAGCCCAGGAGCTTCATGATGACACCATCCAGACCCTTGTCCTGATCTGCCGCAGACTGGACGCTGCTGAGGGGCACTACGGCTTGTTGCCGCTGCAAGCCGGGCGGGACCTCTCCAGTGCCAGAGAAGAAGCAGAGAAGGTCGTGGGGGGACTCAGGGACTTCGCCCGGGGCCTCCGGCCGCCGGCCCTCGATGACCTTGGGCTCACCGCCTCGATCCGGCGGTTGGTGGCTGATGTTTCTGACCGGGCCGGCGTCCAGGGGAGCCTCACGGTGTCCGGGCGTGAACGGCGGCTCCTGAGCGACATGGAGCTGGCGCTATTCCGCATCGCACAGGAGGCGTTACGAAACGTGGAAAAGCACGCCCGTGCGAGGTCTGTCGAGGTCTCAGTTGCATTCGGCGACCTCGAAACAGAGCTCAGTGTCAAAGACGACGGCGTGGGGTTCTCGCTGTCCGGTCCCATCGGCGATTTCGCGGCAAGCGCGCAGCTTGGACTGCTTGGCATGCAGGAACGGGCTCAGCTGCTGGGCGGGCGCTTGCGGGTTCACTCGCAACCCGGCTCCGGAGCCTCCGTGACGGCAACTCTGCCCACCGGGACGGCTGGCTTAGACGGCCGGTCGCGCTCCGGCTGAGGGCTGACCGCGCGCAGCAGGGACTGCGATGACCGCGCGTTAGCCTGGTCGTGTTGTCGCGGTTTTCAAAACCTCCGCCAGAGCCACCACTTCTCGAACAGCACCTTGCCCCAGTGCCAGCGGCGGGAGGGCTGCATAAGCCTGACTGACGGCGCGGGCTCCGCGAAGAAGTCCCCGCGGCCCATACCTGCGCGGCCGCGCCCGGTCTCGATGAAACACTCGCCGTAGCCGTTGTACCGGGCGCTTTCGCCACGGCCCCCCATCCGGGCGGCGATGACCGCCGCGACAGCCATGGCCTGGTGTTGGGCGAACGTCCCGGCCTTGGGCAGCGGCAGGCCCATCTTCAGCGGAATCACGGTGACATCACCGATTGCGAAGACGCCCTGGAAGCGCGTCTCCATTGTGCTGCGGTCAACAGACACCCAGCCACCGGGCTCCGTCAGGCCGGCGTTTCTGACCACCGGAGGGGCAGCGTGTGGCGGCACATAGGCGAGTGCGTCGAAGGCGGCCTCCGTGCCATTCTCGAACTTGATGCGCTTCGCGACCGGGTCCACGCTCTCCACCCGGTGCTGCGGGAAGTACTTCACACCGGCCGCCTCGACCATCGCCCTGACCTTTGCCGAGTTTTCAGGGCCGGTGACCGCCATCGGGCCAGGCTCCGGCGAGTAGAGGGAGACCGACACCTTGCCGCCGAGGCCGCGCCTCCTGATGCGGTCGTGGAGGAGCATCGCCGCCTCGTAGGGCGCCGCTGGGCATTTGAAAGGCGTGCGTGCCACAAGGACGACGGCCACGCCGGTAGTGATGCTTTCCACCATCTGGTTCGCCTGCTCGGCGCCGTCCAGCGTGTACAGGTTGCAGCCTGCTGGTGCCAGGCCTGGCACCTGCTCTGGCACAAGCGCGGCGCCGGGGGCGAGGACCAGGTAGTCTGCCGAGTACTCGCGGCCGCCTGCCGTTACCTTGCGCGCCTCCGGGTCTATGCGGGTGGCCTCAGCGATTACCACCTCAACTCCGGCCCTATCGATGCGGCGCGTCTGGCGGGTCACCTGGGCGCGGGTGCGGGCACCGGATGCGACCCACAGCAACGAAGGCTGAAAAGGCCTGCTCTCCTCCTTCTCGACCTCGGTGACAGTTACGGACCGGCCCAGCAGGCGCTTCAGCTCCCGCGCCGCGACCGTCCCGCCAACGCCGGCCCCGATCACCAGGACACTCCGCTCTTTCACCGTGCACCTCGCGCTAGACGAGCAGTGCGGGGTTGTCCTGCGCGGCCCAAAGCAGCGCGGAGCCGGGCCCGGGCGACAGATCGGCTCTCACTCCGAGTTCGGCCAGCCAGGATGAGGCACACAGCGCAACCGGTCGGCTGGCTCATGCCCGGCGCGCGGTACCGCCCTGGGTCCCAGCGGCCGCCAGTATCAAGAGCACGCTGACGAGCAGGGCCACCGGCCACGGGAAGCTGGCAAACGCGGCGGCGAGCAGTGCCCCCGTCAGCAGGACCGTGACTCCCGCGGCGGCCAGGACCAGCGTGGCAGGCCGGATGTTCCCGATGCCGTCCAGAAGCGGCCGCCAGCGAACCGCGCCAGCGAGCGCGGCGATGGCCAGGACTGTCCCAACGGCGAAGGCGGCGCTCAGTTCAACCTTGCCGGGCAGGAAGTCGCGGGTCACTGAAACGTAAAGCAGGATGGCCAGCGATGCCACGCTGAACGCCCCGAGCACGACCAGGGCATAGAGTTTCGCGTAAGTCGCAGGCTGTCTCATAAGACCTCACCTCCCTGACGGACCGGTCATGCACCAGGCCCGGTGATCATGCCTCCCCTATAGTCGAGAAGTCGCGAGGACAGCATGAGAGACCGGGCCGCGTTGTGAGGAAGGCATGAGGAGAGAAGTGACTGACCGGCCTGGCCTGCGGGCCATACTCAGGCCGAAGTGGACCCCAGCTGCCGTGGGGCCCTTGACAGGCGAGGTGCGGGCAGCGCCGGGTGGACCTGCACCCCATGGCGGCGCTGCGTCCGCCGTCGACGGCCCGTCTCGTCCGCAGGCTGCGTCCTCAGCGCTTGACCAGGCCCTTCGCCACCTCGACCGCAGTCGCGCTGTCCGGCGCGTAGCCGTCTGCGCCGGCCTGGTCGGCGAACTGCTGGCTCACAGGCGCGCCGCCCACCATGACTTTGACCAGGTTGCGGAGCTCGGTGCGCCTCAGCTCTTCGATCGTCTTCTCGATCATCGGCATCGTGGTAGTCAGGAGCGCGGACAGGCCCACGATGTCCGGGCGCTTCTCCTCGATCGCGGTGATGAACTTCTGGGGAGACACATCGGTCCCCAGGTCAATGACCTCGAACCCCGCACCCTCCAGCATCATGCCGACCATGTTCTTGCCGATGTCGTGCAGGTCGCCCTGGACTGTGCCCAGGACGACCCTGCCCCTCATCTGCACTCCGGCGCTGACGATGAGCGGCCTGC
>CAYWBD010000235.1:0-2076 GCA_964456315.1 uncultured Thermoflexus sp. | reverse complement strand
CTTGCAGCGGGCGCACGCGCGGCCGCGGGCCGCAAGGCTGAAGCGGCGGATGCGCGAACCCGCGAGGCGGTCGGAGCAGCGGCGGGAGCGCTGGGGACGGCGTTCGAGGACCTGGCCCGCAAACGGGACGCGTCAGGGCCGCAACCGTCGGGGCACGGCAAGCTCTCGGGCAGCGCCCGGGCCGATGCCGACAAGACCAAAGCGTCGGAGGACTGACGCCGCGCCCCGACGACGGAGTGCGGCCAAGTTGGGACGCGTTTGGGCTGCGTGTGACGGGCCGCGGAGCGGCTGAAAATACGGGCTTGCCCGCACCCGTGCGAGCCCGGCTTCGCGCAGACTGGTGATGAGCAGCCCGCTCTGTCCTTCCCAGCCCGCCCCGGAGGCCTCGCAATGCCAACCGAAACGAACTGCTTCGAGTGTGGCAATGGGTCAGTCGCAATCGCTCCCGGCCCCAACGGTTTCGTGCAGTCCTGCCAGACCTGCGGGCAGACCTCCGACCTCGACGACGTGCTGGAGCCAGTGAACTGGCAGGCCAGCCGCTTGACCGAGATCCGCGCCGCGGCCTGACGGCAGCCCCTTCGCCCCTCGACCGGCTCAGGGCGAACGGTGGACCCTCCGGCGCGCGGTTCGCGCTTTGACGGATTTGGGCCAAACGCCGTCCATGCCGCCGCTGTCCACGCGACCTGACGCGCGATCGTCGCGAAGGTCGATACTCCGCCGCCCCTGCCGCAGACGGGCCCGCCCCGGTTGCTACCATGGCCCTGGGCGTTTTCGCGCCCTGCCACACGGAGCACTTTTTGCGAGAGGGCCGCGTTGTCGTACAAAGACGCTGTCCAGGATGCCCTGCGCGGTCACGGCGCTGACTACTGCGAGGTCCGGGTCGAAGAGACCGGCTCAACCCGCCTCGTCTACCGGGGCCGCGGCCTGGAAGACGTGGCGCAGTCCAGCGGCAGGGGCGGGAACGTCCGTGCGTGCGTCAACGGCGGCTGGGGTTTTGTCTCATTCAACAGCCTGGACGGCCTGAAGGCCCGTGTGACGCAGGCCGTCGCCCAGGCCCGCGCCGTCGGTGGAGAAGGCACGAAGGTCGCCGCGGTGGCGCCGCAGGTCAAGACGGTGCCGGCGCGTGTCGTCAGGGACCCGCGTGGCGTGCCGCTCGCCGAGAAGAAGCGTCAGATGGACCACTACAACGGGCTGGCCCTTTCGGTCAAAGGCGTCCAGAGCGTCAACTCGATTTACGCAGACTCCAGTCGCCGCGTCTCGTTCGCCAACTCGGATGGAGCTTACGTCGAGCAGGAACACGTCCACGTGGTCTGCCGGGTCTCGGCGCAGGCCAAGAACGGCGGAGACGTGCAGGAGGGCGGGTTCAGCGTCGGCTCGCTGGGCGATTTCGGGCTCCTGGACGGCCTGGATGAGCAGGTCCTGGCGTCGGCCCACCGGGCTGTGGCGCTCCTGGGCGCGAAGCCGCTCAAGGGTGGCGAACGGACGGTGATCCTTGACCCGGTCCTGGCCGGCGTGTTCGTCCACGAGGCCTTCGGCCACTTGTCAGAGGGCGACAATGTCTCCGAGGACAAGAAACTCCAGGAAATCATGGTCCTGGGCCGGCGGTTCGGCGGCAGGCACCTGAACATCGCGGACGGCGCGGCGATGCCCGGGCTGCGCGGCAGCTACGCCTTCGATGATGAGGGCACCCCCGCAACAACGACGGACCTGGTCAAGGAGGGCGTGCTTGTCGGCCGGCTGCACTCCCGCGAGACCGCGGCGTTCATGGGGGAGCAGCCCACCGGGAACGCCCGGGCGATCGGCTACAACTTCCCGCCCATCGTGCGCATGACGAACACGATCATCCAGAACGGGGATGCCAATTTCGCCGACCTCCTGGAAGGGGTCAAAGAGGGCGTCTACGTCAAGAACTGGTACGGCGGCATGACGCAACACGAGATGTTCACGTTCTCCTCGGGCGAGGCATACATGGTCCGGAACGGGGAAGTCCAGGAGATGGTGCGCCCGGTGATGCTCACCGGAAACCTGTTCACGACCCTTCAGAACATAGACGCCATCGGGGACGACCTCGGCATG
>CAYWBD010000234.1:0-12016 GCA_964456315.1 uncultured Thermoflexus sp. | reverse complement strand
CGTAGTCTTCCTCGAGCTTCTTTACGTACGAAGAGATGTCCTTCTGGCCCTCCAGAGCCCTTGCCAGGCCGGCGCTGAACTCGCCAGCCTCCCGCTCCAGCTTGGCGAGGTTGAGCTTTTTTGGCAGGAATGGCTGCATCTCGCGCAGCAGAGCGTGACTCACGGCCGGGTTGTGCGCGACCTGCACATAGTGCGGGCTCTGACCCCACATGCTGGCCTGCGGGATGCCCCTCTTGCCCAGCGCTTCCATGAGCACCGACGTCATGCTCGACGGGCCCTCGTAGGTCGGCGGCGAGTAGCGCACATGCTCCAGGCCAGACCCCAGGTCCAACTTGCTCGCCGACCCGGCCACCTTGGCGGGCCGGGTGTGCGGTGTCTGCGCAAGGAGCGACCCGACGACCAGGAGCAACTCCACACGTGTCTCAAGCGCCACCTCGACCACGGCGTCCGCGTAGGTGCGCCAACGCAGGTGCGGCTCATTGCCCAGCAACACCACCACGTCTCGGTCACCCTGGTGGCCGTGGTCGGCCGCTCGCCAGAAGTAGAACTCGTTCTTGACCCAGTTCATCTGCCGAGCGCCTCCCGCCGTGTTGCTCACGAGAGGCCGCTGCCGCGAAAAATCGTAAAACTCTTCAGGGTCGATTTTGGCGAAACGAGTTGCCGGCAACTGCCGCGTGAGCTCCCTGACGGCGCGCGTCGCAGCCTCGGCCGCGTCGGGCCAGCCGGCGAACGCCACGACCATGACACTGCGGCTCAGCGACGGACGTTCGGAAAACTCAAGGACTGCCAATAAACGCCCCTCATTGCCCTCGGTCCACGCACGTTGACGGAACGTAGCGGCCCGAAGGGTGAGTTTAGCACCGGGCGCACCAGGAGCCGCCCAGACTCCGTGGGGTCAGGAGCGGTAGCTCTTACGCTCACCGAGGTAGTCCACAAGGGAGCGGTCGAACGGCAGTTTGGTGCAGTCGAACTCGGGGAACTCAGGTCCTGGCGACGTTGCCAGAGGCGTGCCCGCCGACAGCTGTCCCACCGCCAGGGCCGCCAGCTTTGGCAGCGACGCCACGTCCTCGGCGTTGTAGCGCAAAAGTGTGCTGAGCGCGCCCGGTTCGCCTTCCTGGGCCATCCGCCACAGCGTAACGGGGTCTGCGCCGCCCAGGTTCGCCAGCACAGAAGTCCTGCCAGTGCGGGTAACCCGCTCAATCCTTTTTAGCCCGCCTGTGTAGCCGAGCTGACGCATCGTGTGGCGCAGGTCCAGGTGGCCCGCGTGGGCGAAACACCAGGCGCCGAACTGCGCCGCGATGAACGGGAGGTCGAAGGAGCCGCCGTTGAACGTCACGATGAGGCGGTAGGGCGCCAGAGCGGCGGGCAGATCGTCGGCATTGTCGCCCCTCACGAAGGCCCGGTAGCCGTTCTTGTCGAGCAGGCCGACTACTGTGACCTGCGACTCGCCCGCCGACAGCCCGGTCGTCTCTATGTCAAGGAACACGGTCTCGGCCCAGAAGTCGGGGTAGATGCGCCAGCGCTGCGTCGAGGGCAGGGCGTCGGCGAAATAGCGGGCGTCTCGCCCTTCAAGTCGCGCCGCAGACTCTTCAAGCGCCCTGGCCACTGCCGCTTTGACACGCTCCGAGCGCGCCAGCGCGTCCCATGTAAGGATGCCCGCGCCCCACCAGCCGGCCTCCCTGGCCGGGCCCACCCCTTGCAGGTGCTGAAATGTGTTCTTGAGCATGTGGCCCCGCGTGACCTACCGGCCGCCATCATACGGCGGTCAGCGTCGGACGCTGGGCCAGATGGCAGGGACAGGCTGACCGGCACGCGCAGGCCGGGCCAGGAGTGTGGCCCGGGAGGACTCCACGCCAGCTAGGACGGCGGCTTGACGGCTACGACGACGCGCCCAGGTCCCCGCCCGCGAACCGGGGTCCCAGAGCCGAAGTCAGCGTCTCATTGATCAGGGTCTGCTTCCCGTCGTAGATGACAATCAGCCTCCCGCTACGGTAGAAATTAGGCACGCTCCGCCAGTTCACGTATTTGGGCCCGATGCCCGAGCCGTCAGGCGACACCTTGCTCGCCGCCTCCGCCGCCTCTGACGCCGTCGTGAACTCATACGCAAGGACGCCTTCCTTGCTTGCGACGATGAGGACACTGGGCGCCTGGAACAAGTTGGAGTCGACCGGGCCCGGCTTGACGGCTGGCTCGACGCTCAGGCCGGCGGACTCCAGGCTCTTCGACAGCGTCGCAAAATCGCTCGCAGGCGGTATCGAGCCGCCGCAGGCGGCGGCCATCAGCCCGGCCGCGAAGGTCGCGAAGACGATGCGGACGACCTGGGAAATCGGAGGACCAGACATTGCGGAACACCTGCTCCTGTCGCGGCCCGCACTTGTACTTCTTGCGGCCGCGCACCGTGGATTGTCCTACCGGCCACGCCCGGCCCGCCCGCGGGCGCACCCCTAGCCCGGGTGGCCGCTGCCCCTCACGTCGCGTCCCGCGGCAAGGCGCGGCGAGCTTCCGGTGACCCCGTCAATATCGCCCTCTCCCCGCGCTGGCGCGACCGCGGCCTGCGTGAGACGATCACTCGGCCGCGGCAGCCCGTCAGTCGCGGCCTTCGTCCCGTGTCCACACCCCGCGCGTTTCGCCCCGACGCGCCTGACTCGGAGCAGCACAATGAAAATACGGAAAGTAACCCCGTGGCTGACCGCCACGTCCTACGCCGCCCGCGAGTACGTCTTCGTGCAAGTGGAAACCGACGAGGGCGTCACCGGCTGGGGCGAGGTCACTACATACCCCGGCCCGGTCGCCAACCGTGCCGTCGCCGCCATGATCGCGTCCGTCGGCGACCTCGTGAAAGGGGACGACCCCGCTCACATCGAGGCGATCTGGCACAAGGTGTTCCGCGCCTTCACATACGTCGGCACCAGGGGCGCCGCTTGCGCCGCCACCAGCGCCATCGATATCGCGCTCTGGGACATCCGGGGCAAAGCCCTCGGACTGCCCATCTGCGACCTGCTCGGCGGCCCGGTACGTGACACCATCCCGCTCTACACACACCCCCCGGAGGCCGCAGACCCCAAGATCGCCGCCCGGGACGCCAAAGACATCGTCCGCGCCGGCTACACCGCCTTCAAGTTCGACCCCTTCATGCACGGCATATTCGACCGGCACACCGGCTACCTTGACGGTGAACTCGACAACAAGACCGAGGAGGAGGGAGTCGAGATCACCGCTGCCGTGCGGGAGGCCGTCGGCCCCGGCGTGGAGATCTTGATCGACGCCCACGCCATGTATAACGTGCCGACCGCCATCCGCCTGGCGAACCGGCTCGCGCCATTCCACATCACGTGGTTCGAGGAACCCGTGCCGCCTGAGAGCTACCACGCGCTCCGCCAGGTGCGTGAGGCCACAGACGTGCGCATCTGCGTCGGCGAACGGCTCCACACCCGTTGGGAGTTCCTGCCCGTATTGCAGGACCGGCTGGCGGACTACCTGATGCCTGACGTGACCTGGACAGGCGGCATCAGCGAGCTCAAGAAAATCGCCACCCTAGCCGAGACGTACTACATCCCGGTGTCGCCACACGACGCCAGCGGGCCCGTCAACGTGCTGGCCGGGGCGCATGTAATGGCCACGACCCCGAACTTCTATCGCCTTGAGACCACCCGCGCAGACCTGAGCATCTACAACGAGTTCATTGACAGGCCGCTAGTGATCAAAGACGGCGCGCTCATCCTGCCGAAGGGCCCTGGCCTCGGGGTCGAGCTTGACCTGGACTTCCTGAAGAAACACCCGTCGTCCGGCGTCGGCGCCTGGTCCGCACCGGACAAGACGTTTGGCGTGAAGAAGGCCGCCGCGAGCGGACGGCGAGGCAGCCGGAAGTAGGACTGACGCGGCGCCGCGCCGCACTGGGCCAGCGTGCAGTGCCGTGAACCGAAGAGGGCCGCCCCGGATGCAAGGGGCGGCTCTCTGTGCCTGGATCAGGCTGGCCTACTGGAAGTAAAGCACCGCGAACTGCGCGTCCGCCGCCACCGGTGGCAGTGCGACGGTCACAGAGGGAGGCACGTCTCCCACGCCGGCCACGTTTACAGTATCGCCAATTTCCAGGCAGCTCACGTTGACCACAATGTCAGCCGCGCCATTTGTGACACTCGTCTCCTGGCACAGGAACACTCCGCCGGCGTTCTCCCGCGCTTCCACATGCACCGTTCCGCCGACCGGCGTGCCGGGAGCGACGGTGGCGAGGTTGATGAACCTTACTTGATACGTCCCGATGCCTGACCGCGTTACGGTTGCGAGCGCGGGCGTGCCAGGCGTGCCAGCCGAGGTCCAGTTGATCTGGGCGGGCGGCGTGTAGCTCGGGTTGGACATCAAGTTTGCGAACACGTAGGCGGCGCGGCCTGTCGCCCCGGCGATACCCGCGGGACCCAGCGGCCCGATGGGCCCCTGCGATCCGACACCGCCGACCGGCCCCTGCGGCCCAGTGGGGCCAACTGCGCCAGCAGACCCTGCCGGCCCTTGCGGACCCAACGCGCCAGCTCCGCCAGCGGGCCCAGTCGCACCCACAGGTCCCTGCGGCCCGATTGCGCCGTTTGCGCCCGCAGGCCCAACTGCACCTGCGGGGCCTAACGGGCCCTGAGGCCCTTGCGGCCCAATCGGGCCAACCGGCCCTACCGGCCCGATCGCCCCATCAAAGCCGAGGACACCCTGTGGCCCAATGGGCCCTGCCGCTCCGGCGGGCCCGACGTCGCCTGGCGCACCCTGCGGTCCGAGCGGGCCGATCGGTCCTATGGGGCCCGTTGCTCCAGCCACGCCTGGGACGCCTTGCGGCCCCAGCGGCCCGATGGGGCCGAGAGGCCCGGCCGGGCCAGCTGGACCTTGTATGCCCTGGGGTCCCGGCACACCGGACCCGCCCCCGCCTGCCATGTTCCAGGAGACGTAGCCCTCGTTCTTGCGGCAGTCGGACTTGTGCTTGACCAGCCTCATCTGGCCGAGGTTCCTGTTCCTGTTTTCATCGTCTCGTTCGCGTTCCTTCTCGGAATTGAACTCGCGGCCCACGTAATAGCAGGCCTGGATGACGTCGCCCGACGCCTGGTGCGGCGACCCTGCCAGCGCCATTGGCGCGCTCGCGGCCAGCACTGCAATCGCGGCGGCGGCGACGGCGAGCCGCTTTACAGGCAGCTTGTGCCCAGCGAGACCAGTCATGATATTCACCTCTGGCGGAGACGTGCGGGGTGGCGAGGGCCTGGCGAGCGGGAGTCTTACGCTCGGTCGTGCCCAGCGCGCGGTCGGCGCTTGCCATGCCATTCTGTGACTGTCACCGCAAAGCGGAAGAGGACAGGCCCCCTGGCCACCACAGTCCAGACAGAATCCACACCGCCAGAAAACCGGGTGGCTCACGTCGTGAGCCTGGCGTGGGCCCCATTGGACTGCTGCGCTGGATCGGTCACCGAGCGACACGGCCTCGGGAAACAGACGTGGCTCAAAGACCCGAACGACGCCGTAGCGCCCGTCGGCGTGACATGAAGGGAGGGCCCGCCCGCGCCGTCTGGCCACCGCGACCCGAGTGACTGGGCGCAGGTTCGCCTAAAGGGCAAAAAATGGAGCCGACGCCGGGATTTGAACCCGGGACCTGCCATTTACGAAACGTCTTTACGCCGTGATAAAGGGTCGTTTTGAGTTCGCAGGCGTCCAGCCCAACGTCCATGCCGTAAGATTGCGTCCGCAGCTGTCGTTAGGGTTTTGTTGGCAGGAATGTTGGCAACCCGCGGCTTCAGGAGCGCATATGGCAGACTTTCTTAAACTGAGCGCCGAAACATGGGTCAACCTCGATCACGTCGTCTACGTGCGGCTAGACGGCAAGGGGAGCGCGACGGCCTATCAAGACTTGACCGATGCCACAGGACGCGCGACGAGCTTGCCGTTCAATTCAGAAGAAGGCGCGACCCTCGCGGCATGGCTTGTGGGGCAGCAGCAGCCGTCAGCGCAGGACCATATTCGTGCAATCCGGTTCTGACACCCGCGGCTTCGACTTCCCACCCCTGCCCGGCTAACCTGCCCGGCCATGCGACGCACCGGCTACTGCCTACTCTGTCCCACCACCGGGACGTTCACGGCTGACGTTGACCAGCCCGGCGGCTCCGCGTCGTTCGACCGCCACGCGCAGGACGCCCACGGCATACCGGACTACATCATGCGCGACACGTGGCGGGCACCGTCCAACAACGTGCATGAGACGTGGCTCCTGCCGGGCAAGGTGGCGGACTACGGCTCGGACGACGCTACGCCGTGGCTTCACATCGTGGCGGAGTGACGCGGGCGCTTGCGGCGTTGCGCCGTTCGCGATGCGGTGCTTGACCTCGGCCACAAGCTCAGGGTGAGAACGGATGGGACGGGTAGATCGCTCTGTAACCGGCTCTCCCACGGGAGAGTCGAGCACTTCCATGAACTCGGCATGTTCCAAAAGTCGGTAAGAGTGAGCCTCACCCATCCCAAATTCGAGATGGGTGTATGACTTCCAACTCTCATATCCCAACACGGCCCACGCCTGCCCGTCGTGAGCTTGTTTCAAGAGCCGCCACAGTTCGTCAGCCGCGACCTTGATGCGCTCGGTCAGGGCGCGGGCCTCTTGCTCGGAGATGCGGACAATGGCGGTCGTCATGCTCGGGGTAGAATGCCGCCATGCCCTCTGACCGCCCTGGTACAGCCTTACGGTGCGACTGTCACGCCCAGCAGGTAATGGCGGTCGTGCGGCCTGACCTCGGCGCGCTCGTGGTGGCCGACCGGCGGCACGGCACGACGCATATCCTGCGTGTGGCCCTGTCCACCGTGGTGAGCGCCCTGGACCCCGCGGGCACCGCGTACAGGCCCGTCGCCACCGGCACCGCGTAGCTCGGGCATCTCTCTGGCGATCATCTTGGCGTCCTGCACGAGCCGCCCCGACACGCCGACCATCTCGGCGGCTTGATCTACCGCCTTGCCGACAGAAACCGCGGGCAAGTCTGCCCTATGTTCTTTTGGGGGTCGCCCTCCTATGCGTTTCGCCGCTTCGGCCTCCAGCATGGGCAGCGCCGCCACTCCGACAGCAGCCCGCTGTGACAGGCTCAGGTGCCGCCGGTGCAGGTTGCGGCTACCCGACGCCCCATGAGGCCCGCGTCAAGGCTTCCCGGCGGCGGCGTGTCCGGCGTAGCTCACGGATGACGGCCGCGATCTTCTCGCGGGTGATCGGCTGGCCGCGCTGCGACAGGACGCGTATCGCCTGGTCGTGCTCCGATGCGCCGTCTGTCACAAGCTCGGGGCGCTCCCGCCGACCGGCGCTGAGGTGGCTCACGTGCCGACCAGCTGGTACGTGATCAGGGCGAAACACCCGCCCATCGTGGAGGCGACACCATCGTTGAGTTGCCCGACGACTGAGTTGTTCGTCCCCAAGTTGCCGGGGCCGAGCGCCAGCCATTGCGGGATGACGCCGTTGCCCGGCTCATCATCATGGACGCCCGCAGACAGGGTGCCGCCGCTGACCCACTGCGAGGCCGAGCCGGTGCCGTCGGAACTGCGGCCGATGTGGACGGTGCCAGTCCCGGCTGCCCCCGCGACCGCGTAGGACACTTTCGCCAGGACGGTGCCGTACTCCGGGTTGACCCACGAGACGTTGGCCGTCGCGGTGGACGCGAGGTTGAACGCCACCCGAACTACGACCGGCACGCCCACGGTGGTGCCAGTCGCCGCCCCGCCTGTGCCCAGTGGGAGTAGTCCCAGCACGATCTCGTTCGTCGGCATGGCCCTGGTCAGTGTGCCTGGCATGTCTAATGCCTCCCGTATTTCGCGCGCCGCTCGGCGCGTGCGCGTTCAGCGTTGAGAAGTTTCACCATTTCGTTAATGCGTAACGGCGTCGGCTTCATGCCGAGTTCGCGCAGCCGCCTGAGCGCGGCGTCCTTGACTGAGGGCTGGCCTGTCACCGCGTCACCCGCCGGGCTATCCGCCACGCGACCACCACCGACGCCAGCAGGACCGTCGCCAACCCTGCAACCGTGGGCGTTACCGACAGCCGCCAGACAAGCTCATTCACAGAGGCCCCCATTCCGGGCAGGACGGCCACTGAGTGTCCCGTGATCTCGAAAGCCCCTAGAAACGCATCCTGGCGCAAACGCGGCCATGATTCACGCTCCGCCGAGATCACGCTTCAGGCGTCGGATGCCCTTACGCAGTTGCCAGATTTCAGTGTTGGTCAGTTCGCCGTTTGTGTGGCCGTTGCTGTTGCCGTCAAAGGCTTGGCCGTCGCGCTCCGGGACTAGCTCCTGGAAACTTGTCACGACGCCGTTCGCCTTCGCAGGCTCCAGGCCCAGCACGGGTGCCCCTGGCACGGCGGGCGTTGCAGCCGGTGCGTCGCCCCACTCGACGGGTGGTAGACCTCGCTTTTCGCGGACTTCGTTGATCGTCATAAGGCCGATCTGCGAGTCGGCCCTGTCTGCCGCCCTGAGCGGGACCATGCTCTCCTGAATAGCGGGCAGGTTGGTGTAGTCAAACCGGGCGGTCAGTTCGGGGTAGCCCAGCATCGGCAAGAGCCGCTCCGTGATCTTCGACGCCAGGAAGTCCCACTCCGGCATCACCGTCGAGCGCCAGAAGTCGCCCTGCCACTCGCGGACGTTGTTGTAGGTACTGTGGACGCCCGAGAACATCATCGGCGGGGGCACCCCGAAGCACCGGGCGATGTCCTCAACAGACCAGTCCAGCGCGCTCTTGAATTCCATATCTTTCTGTGAGATGCCCAGCTTCTCGACCGTGATGCCCGGCCCGGCCTGATTAGAGCCGGGGATCATGATGGGCTTGTGCGCGTTCTTGGCCCCGCGGAACCGCTGGTCTAGGCGCTTGTAGAACGCCTCAATCTCCGCCTCTGGGAGACTGACCATCCCCGGCACGACGAATGCGATGTCGCCCGGCGTCGCGCCGTTCTTGAAAAACCGTTCGTTATAGATCAGGGCTTGCAGGCCCATCTCGGCCGACAACCGCCCCGGTTGTAACGCGGACACGCCCGCGTACTCGTGGCCGGGGCGGAAGTCGGCTTTCCAGAACGGCACAACCGCGTCGACGCCAAGCTCGATGGCCCGTCCGCCGCCCGCTTCGTATCGATACCCGGCGATTTCGACCTGGACGCCGCGACTGGCGGTCAGCACCGTAACGCGGTTCGGCTTCAGGGGCCACAGGGTCCAGGACGCGGGCGAGAACGACTCCTGGTTGGCGTAGATGAACGCCTGGCCGTAAAGCAGGAGTTGACTCTCGACAGTGCGCCAAAGGTCGGAGCGCGTGTACCAGGGGTTCACCCTGTCCAGCACGTCCTGAGCCGGGTGGTTGTTCGGCACCCTCTGGAACTCGGCCCGGCCCATCACGTCGCGGGTGGCCTCGCCCACGATCAGCCTGGCCGACGCGACGGCATCGGCGCGAACACTGGTCGCCCGGTGAACGGCAGGACTCCTGAACAAATACGAGCTATAGTCGGTCGGCCCGTGGTCACCACCGGCCCACCATGAGGTCGTGTCCGCTTCCGCGGGCGCGGCCTTCGTGACCGGCTTGGGTGGCCCACCGCGCCAGGGGACTTTCGGGACTCGCCAGTTTGAGATGCGTTCGGTCAGGGTTGGCATGGTGATCTCCTATCTGAGCGGGTCGAAGCTCTGCGACTCGCGGTTGGCAAACGGGTAGCCCGCACGCAGGGCCGACTCGACTTGACTGCGGATGCGCCGGTCAGCGTCTATGTCGCCGTAGGACTGGATGTTGAAGGTCACGCCGCCCTGTATCCGGTCCGTCGTAGGCGGGCCTTGTGGCGGTTGTGGCGCAGGGAACGGTCCAATGGCAGGTGGGCCGGGGTCAGTAGGCCAGACCGGCCCCGGCAGCAACGTGTGATCGGGTGGCGGCGTAACCGTGCCGCCGATAGGCGCGATGGGGTCCACGAACGGGAACCTGGCGACGGTGTTGTTGTAGACCGTGATCATCCCGTTCAGCATGTCCTCGAAGAACTGGCCCACGCCGCGGGCGCTCTGCTTCACGCTCTCAATCCCTGTCTGTACGCCGTCGATGATCTTCTGCAGCACCTCAAAGGGCAGCAAGAGTTGGGCGGCCAACGCGCCGAATACCTCCGACGCCGGGCCTGCCAGCTTCACGAGTTCGGTCAACGTGTCCACGATGGGCTTGAGCGCCGGGAGCAAGTCTTCAGCCAGGGTGCGCTGCAACTCAGCGGCCGAGTTGGACAGGTCCTTGTACGCATCCTTGTTCTTGACGGCCCAGCCCTCCGTGAACTCCAGGATTTCCGAGAACCGCTCCGCTGAGCTGGTGGTCCCGTCCAGGTTCAGGCCAAGTTCTGCGGCCTTCGCGATAGCACCGTCCTCGCCCTTCAGCGCGTCGGCTAGTAGCTTGGCGGACTCAACGAGCGTCATGCCGGTGCGGGCCGACAGCCCGAGCGACGGCTCCAGCAGGCTCAGCGCGGCGTCCACGTTGCCGAGTTCCAGCACGAGCGTCGAGAACGCCTTCAACTGGTCTGCCGCCGGGAAGCTGGTCGCGTCCTGGAGCGCCTTGACCGTCTTCTCTATCCGCTCACGCTGTTCGTCCCATGAAGTGCCCACGGCCACGAGCGCACCGTCCAGGGTGGTCAGGGTCCGCCGGTACTCCGCGGCGATGCTGACAAGCTGTAGCCACACGCCCAGCCCGGCGCCCGCCGCGGCCGTCCACGCCAGGAAGTTCTGCCGGAGCGTCAGCAGGAACTTGCTCGTGCTGCGCTCGGCGTCATCAAACCCGCGCTTCGTGGCAGTGGTCGTCGCGACGGCGTTCCCCTTGAACTTCGTGAGTTCGCCGCTCGCCGCCTTCATCTGGCGCGAGAACTTGTCCTGGAGCGTCAAGATCACGGACAGTTGTCGTGCTCCGCCAAGTGCCGCCATCACCATGTCAACGTCCCTTCTTCTGCGCCTTCAGCGCCTTCTCTTGTTCGGCCTGCCAGTACGCCTCAATGGCCTCTGCCCAGAGCAGGTCGTCCAGGGGCCATCCCCTGACCTGCGACGGCGAGACGCCCGTCAGCTTCGTAACCCGCCAGACGCGCATCGCGTTCGCCGCCGTTATTTCGTCCCGCCCGAGCCGGTGTCCCTGTCCGGCGCGGACGCGCTCGACGGCTGTCCAGATGGCGTCGCCGCGCCGACCACGAAAGGGTCGCTAATGGCCTCAATCTCGCGGTTCACCACCTGGAAGATGCGCCAGGGCAGTTGCATGGCCGTCTCGGGCGTGAACGCCAGCTCGACGCCGCCCTTCTTGATTGACCAGCCCGCGCAGTACGCCAGCAGGCTCGTCTTGACCGGGTGCTCCGCGCCGTCCTGCGACGCCGCGACCATCATGCCGACGGTGACCTCACTCCTCACGTCCACCCACCCGTCCGCGTCCAGCCCGAAGTCCGCCGCCGGTAGGGGCACGCGCTTTACGCCGAAGTCCGCCATTAGTTCCGCCTCGCGTTCACGGCGCGCGTTATGCGTTCACGGTCGGCCGGGGAGAGCTTCATTGTGGCGCCCTCGATCATCTGGGCGCGTAGTTGGTCGCACTTGATCGCGAGCTGTTCGATATTCAGTTCAGCGTGCGCGCGCCTGAGCTTCGCCTCTAGGTCTTGCGCCCAGAGCGTTATCTCGTGGGCGTACGCCGTGAGTTGTTCGGTGTTCATCGCAACCCCTCCAGCAACTTCCGCGCCTCGCGGCGCAGGTCAACGTCCACGTCTGGCAGAACATCCCGAAGTCTGGTCGTGTCCACCTGGCCGCGGGACTTTTGATCAACGATTTCCTGTAGGAGTGCGTACCTCCGCATCCGGGACTTTGCCGTGCCAAGCACCCGGTTGGGCCAGCTTGGGGCGTCCAGGCGCAGGTCTGGCGCGACGCGCTCGACGGCGCGGAGCTCGGCCGACACAAGCCTTAGCCGTTCGTGCGTCGCCGCCCATTCGCCGCTCAGGAATTCTGCGAGCGCGATCACGACCACGGAGCCACGCCGTTCCAGCGCGACGGCCTCGGCCTGC
>CAYWBD010000233.1:0-2645 GCA_964456315.1 uncultured Thermoflexus sp. | reverse complement strand
CGCGTTGGTACCGGAGAGCGAGACTTTGAGTTCCCGGGACCCGAGGCCGTTGCGGACGCCGGTGAACAGCGGCTCAGGGGACTGGGCCTTGGGTTCCGGGCGAAGTTCCTGGCGCCAGCGGCCGTCGAGGTTGCCTCGGGGCGCCTGGACCTGGACGCATTGCGCCGGACGGGCTATTCAGGGGCGAGAAAGGCTCTGGTCGGGCTGCACGGGGTCGGTGAAAAGATTGCCGATTGCGTACTAGCCTTCTCGATGGACAAGGGTGAGTCGTTCCCCGTTGATGTCTGGACGAGGCGCGCTCTCGAAAAGTGGTACGGGCTTCCGGAACAACTTAACAACTCCAAAGCATCTGAACTCGCCAGAATGCGATTTGGCGATGATGCCGCGCTCGCCCAGGAATACCTGTTCTATCGAGTGCGACAGGAAGCCGGCGCATAGGCCCGTGATGGCCGCCGCTCCCGTCATTCCTGCGTAAACGGGAATCCCAGCGTTGCCGGCCACTGCAGCACCGCGGCGTTCCCGTTGTGACGTCCCAGTCGCCCGCCCAAGGCCTCTACCCGCGCCGGCGTAACAGCATCGGCAGTCTCCGCATAGCCAGCGCCAGCTCCTCGTCCTTGCTGGACACACGGCCATCGAGGCGCGCCGTCCTGATCTCGGCCAGGAGCGCGCCGACCGTCGGGCCCTCTGGCACGCCGGCACGGAGCAGGTCATCGCCAGTGGAGTCAGGGTGCACGTGGCGCAGCCTGGTCAGGTACTCCTCCAGCCGTTCCCTCTGTAAGGCTGACGGGGCGAGGTCCCGCTGCGCCTGCAACACTGGCACAGGGAACGGCTCCAACAGCGACACCAGCTCGGACGCAGACAGCTGCTTCTGGTCGAACAGCGACGCGATCGCCCTGAACCGCGGACCGGCCAGGATGGTCTGACGCCAGTCGTTGGGCGGGTCCAGCCGGGCGACCAGCACACCTGCCTCTGCGTCTGTGAGCGACGCGGTTACAACCGCCAGGCCCCACAGCGCGCCGCCAACTGACGGGGCCTGCGACTCCAGCACTTGCAGCACGGCGTCGTCCACACGTAGCGAAGGGTGCACCGAGCCCAGGACGCTCTGGGCAGCAGCCGACCTCAGCACCTGCGCCCGTCGCGGCTCCAGGAGTATTTTTTCGAACTCCGCCCTGATGCGTGCCGGGCTCAGCCGTCCCAGGAGGTGCTTGTCCCGGCCGATCATGATCTGGGTCTGGTGTGCGAACTTGAAGCCCAGGCGAGCCTCGTACCTCAGGCCCCTGAGAATCCGCGTCGGGTCATCCTGAAAACTCCTGTCGTGGAGCACGCGCAGCTGCCGGCGCAGGGTGTCCGACACCCCCCCGTGCGGGTCCACCAGTTCCCCCCACTTCGAGGGCCAGACCGCCACCGCCATGGCGTTCACGGTGTAGTCGCGCCGTCCCAGGTCCTCGCGGATGCCAGCCGCGGTCACGTGGGGCAGGGCGCCGGGTTCCGAGTACGTCTCGTAGCGCGCCGTGACAACGTCCACCGGGCCGGACGGCGCGTTCACACTGGCTGTGCCAAACTCGGACCGGCGCCCGACCTTGCCGCCGACCGCGTCGGCGAGAGCGTGGGCGAACTGCTCCCCGTCGCCGACTACGCAGAGGTCAAGGTCGACTGGCCGGCGACCCAGATAGATGTCACGCACCGGGCCGCCGACGAGGTAGACCTCACAGGGCGAAGGGGCATGGGCGGACGCAAGCTCTCCCGCCGCCCGCAGCACAGCCAGGAATGGCGCGCCGAGCATCCGGTCAAGTAACGGGGCAACATTCGGCATGCTGATCAGACCAAAGTCCAGCAGAGTTGCCGGACCTGGCAGATTCTAGCAACGGGCAACACCAAGCCCTCGCGTGCCGACTGGCTCGCCCTATCACTGTTGCTAGACTTGGCGGGCCAGCAGGAGAGTCGCCCAACGGACGCGTCCCCCGTCAAGATCACAGTGTTCGTCGACTTCACTTGACCGTGGGTCAGGCGGGCCGCCATTTGGCTGGCCAGGGTGAAGGAAAGAAGGCACGAGTTAGTTCAGCTCGGATGGAAGGGGTTTTTGCTCGAGCAGGCCAACCAGAAGCAGGGCCCCGGCTGGAAGGCTTGGGAACAGGGCCCGGCTTACAAGAGTGCCGGTCTGCCTGCGATGCGTGGGTGCGTCGCAGCCCGGGAGCAGGGCGCAGCGCTGTGTATGGACTACGTCCTCAAAGTCCTGGACGCCAAGCACACTGACAACCAAGACATCAAGAAGAAGGACACTCTGATTGAGGCGGCACGGACGGCCGGGCTCGACGTCGCCCGGTTTGAGGCGGATATGACCAGTCCGGACAGCCTCAAACAAGTCGCCCGCGAACACGAAAGCGCTGTTGAGAACGGTATTTTCGGCACCCCGACGCTCGTGTTCGAGGACGGGACCGCCGCGTACCTGAAGATGCACACTCCGCCGGAACAAGAATCAGTCGCAGCGTTCGAGCACATCATGTGGCTGGCCCGTGGCAGGACGTACTTCGGCGAACTGAAGCGACCGCAGCCCCCGTGGCCCGGGGGCCTGTACTCCCCAACATCCTGATGCCGTCTGAGCCGCTGTCACCTGCAGACCTCGTCGCTGCCCAAGCCGCGCTGGG
>CAYWBD010000232.1:0-14287 GCA_964456315.1 uncultured Thermoflexus sp. | reverse complement strand
CCTGCAGGGCTGCGCCGAGGCGGGCCTCGATGTCGGCGATGGTCGCGCCCATCTTGGCGACGCGGTCGCGCAGCGAGGCCACGACTTTCTGCTGGCTCTTGGCGGACTGGATAGACCCGACGACCTGGCCGGCCTGCGAGGGCTCGATGTCGGGGCGGACCGCGCCGCTGTAGAGGACCTCCTGCCACTTCTCCTGCGCGCCGACGAACGCGGTGTTGGCGTTGACCAGCGCGCTTGCTGCGGCGTTCTTCGGTCCCTCAGCGGCCTTCATGCGCGCCTCGGCGTCCTTGACGCGGGCGAGCAGGCCCTCGAGGCTGTGGCGCTTTTCCATGCCGCGCTCCAGCCCGGAAAGCTCCTCTTCCAGCTGGCGGGCGTTGGGCGGCCCCTTCAGCTTGGCCTCGGCGGCGACCGTCTTGATCTCGGCGGTTATAGCGTCGGCCTTCGCTTTGAGCTCTTCGACCTGCTTCTTGAGGACGTCGTTGGACTCGCCAATCTTCGGCCTGCGCAGGACGATCTTCATACCCACGCCCGTGAGCCGAGCGCGGACCAGGATCATGGCCCCTGCAATGACCGAGAGCGCGCCCGGGATGGCGCCGGCCAGCTCCCTCTGCCAGAACCCGTAGGCGATGGCCGCCAGCCCAAACACGATGATGATGACGCCGGTCCAGAGCGTGGCGAATATGAAGCTGTTGACTTTCTCCGGCTGCACCCGGCCCAGGCCCTCGGCCAGGCGCCGCTCGACCTCGCGCTTCTCCTGTTCTGCGGCGAAGCTGTCGTGCAGGGCGGTGCGGATGCGCCTGAGCTTCTCTGCCCGGGCCTCGAGGGCCTCGACGCCTTCGGCGGGGGCGTCTTTCAGGGCGTCTTTGGCGGCGACGGCCTGCTTGTGGGCCTCTACGGCCTGTGCGTGCGCGTCCGTGCGCGCGCCGGCCTCAGTCGTGGCGGCGTGGTGCGCGTTCTGCGCCAGGCCAAGCGCGCGGCCGGCGTTGTCCAGGTTGACCATGAAGTCGGCGGGCCACTGGAAGGCGATAACGCGCTCCTCAGCCCAGTCCGGGCCGAGCACAGAGAGCTGATGGGCGAGCTTCGTCTGCTCGTCGTGGAGCTCCCTCTGGACGACCGGCAGGTCCTCGACAGCCTTGGCGTAGTGCGCGGTTTCGCTGACCAGGCGGCGGACGGCATCGCGGTGTTGGACGAACGCCTGGACGACGGGGACGGCCGCCAGGTCGCGCTTGCGCGCCTCCTGCTTTAGGTCGCCCTCGGCGATGCGCCTCGCGGCCTCGGCCAGGAGGCGCAGGGCCTCGGCCATCTGGGCCTCGCCGGCAGGCGGGAAGCCGGGCATGTCCGGGAGCTCGGCCAGCTGCCTGTCCAGCTCCTGCATGCGCTCCCAGTGCGGGCGCAGGTCGATCAGCTGTTTTTGCCGCTGGAGGCGGGCGCGCACCTCTTCGAGGGCTTCCTGTCGTTGGTCAATCTCCTGCCTGGCCGCGCCGTACCGGCTGAGGACTTCGGCGTAGCGGCCGGTCTCTGCGCGTGCCGCCTCCAGGTGGGAGCGGGTCTCGTATAGCTCCTTCTCGATGGCGCGCAGTCGCCCGGCGCGCGGCGACCTCAGCTGCTTGATCTCATCGTCCAGTTTGGCGAGGGCATCAGGCAGGCTGATCCGGCTGAGGCCAAGCCCGACCGAGTAGATGCGGTCCCGGACCTGCGGCGCGTTCAGCGTGTCGAGTGTCTGCAGCTCCGACAGGCTGATGCTGAAAACGTTCTGGTAAAGCTCTGGCCCGATGCGGCCAAGGAGGTTTTCCAGGAAGTCCGCGCCGCCCAGGTCGGCCGCTGGCCTGCGACTGGCCGCGCTGACGTGCCCGTTCCCGCCAGATGCCTGCGCCATCACGGGCGTCGAGTCCTCTGGTGTGACGGTTACGGGCCCGCGGTTGACGCCTTCTTTGCGCAGCACCGTGTACTCCGCGCCCGCCGACATCCGTACGCGCAGGCTGCCGGACGACGCGCCGCCTCGCACCGGCGCGTAGCGGTAGAAGTCGTAGCCCTTCTCGTTCTTCCGCATGTAGCCGAAGAGCATGGCGCGGATGAAGGCGCGCAGGGCGGACTTGCCGGCCTCGTTGGGGCCGTGCACGACTGTGAGGCCGGCGGACAGGCCGGTCAGGGACCGTTCATAGAACGGCCCGAAGTTTTCCATGTCCAGCCTGGTGATGTGCATTTGTGTGTCTGGTCAGCCGCCCCGTGTCATTCGACTGCGCCGTCCGCCGTGATTCGACTGCGCCGTCCTTGTCATTCTGAGCGGAGGCCCGGAGGGCCGGAGCGAAGAATCTAGCTCACACGGCCACGCGTCACGTTCATTCAGGCCTGCGGCGCACCTGCCGACAGGCGCCATCCCGTGAGCTAGATTCTTCGGGCCTTCGGCCCTCAGAATGACAAACGACGCGCTCATCTGATTCACCCGGCTGCCTCCAGGAGCTCCGCCAGGTACCAGCGGGCCTCGTCTGACCATGCAGCCACCTGCGCCGGCGACGCAGCCTCCAGGCCGCCCCGCCTGCCGGCGTAGACCTCTGCCAGCAGCCCGGCGTAGCGGGTCTGCCCGACAGGGTCAGTCGACGCGAACGCGCCGTGGCGCAGCACCGCGCCCAGGAAGTCGTCGTCGCGGCTGCGCAGGCTGAGGTCCAGGTCAGGCCGGGTCTCGACCGCCATGCGTTCGACCCAGACCCAGGGCGAGGCGGCGCCTGCGTCGGCGCGCACAGTCGCCAGGAGGTCATCAGCCTGGCCAGGCCGGCGCAGGTCGTGGTGCATGGGGCCCCGGCCGTGCAGTCGTACGCGGCACACCACGTCCCGGCCCTCTGCCTTCACGGTCAGGTCGTCCAGGGCCTGCCGGAGCGCGCCGACCATACCGTCGAGCGTGCGGACGCCCGTGACGTTGATGTCCACCTGCTCCCAGCGCACGACGTCGAGAGCGCGGAACTCCGCCTTCGGGACGCGGTCGGGGCCGACCTGCACCAGCAGGCAGCCGCGCGCCCCGGTCTCGTTGGGGTGCCGGCCCTGCGTGTTGCCGGGATAGGCGATGGTCGGCGGGCCGGAGCGGCGCGTCTCGCGCAGCGTCTGGCGGGTGTGCACGTGGCCGAGCGCCCAGTAGTCCATCCCGGTCTGCGCCAGGTCCTCCACGGTACAGGGCGCGTAGTTCGGGTGGGCCGGGTTTGCGCCGACGTTGGCGTGCAGGAGGCCGATGCTGAACAGTGCGGGGTCCTGCGGCGGCGAAAACCGGCGCGCCAGGTTCTCCGTGACCTCCCGCGTCGGGTAGCTGACCCCCTGGATGGCGGCAACGGGCACGCCTGCGGCCTCGCCTGCCGAGGGGCTGCCCAGGTGCGCGGTCTTCCATTCGGGCTGCGGGCCGAAGACGTGGACGCCGTCAGGCCATGACAGCTTCGACACCCAGCCGTCCAGCGGGTCGTGGTTGCCGTGGACGACGAACGTCTCGATGCCGCGCTCTGCAAGCTCTGCGAGGCCGTCCCGGAAGCGGACCTGGGCGCGGATGCCGCGGTCCTCGCCGTCGTAGACGTCGCCTGCGATCAGCAGGAACGCCGCCTGCTCGTCAATGCACAGGCGGATGAGGTTGCGGAAGGCCTCGTAGGTGGCGGAGTGGAGGCGGGCGGCGACGCGCTCGTCGACATCGCGCAGGCCCTGGAACGGGCTGTCGATGTGCAGGTCAGCGGCGTGTACGAAGCGGAACGTTTCCAGGTGAGTGGCTCCCTGTTCGTTGCCCGGTTGGTGGCTCCCCCATGGTTGCCCACTCCCACCGGGAGAGGGTGCGCCGGTTCGCAAGGGTGCGGGTGAAGGGCGGTTCGTCCCCTCTCCCCTTGCGGGAGAGGGTCAGGGTGAGGGGCGGTTCGTCCCCTCTCCCCTTGCGGGGGAGGGTCAGGGTGAGGGGCGGTTCGTCCCCTCTCCCCTTGCGGGAGAGGGTCAGGGTGAGGGGTCGAAGGCCGGGCGGGGCCCTTCGACCCTTCGACAGGCTCAGGGCAGGCAAGCTCAGGGCGAACGCTGCATGTGTCCAAGCGTCGGTGGACGCAACATGCGCCCGCGGGCCGATTCTAATCGCACCCCAGATCGAAGATCAGCGTGCTGTCACGCAGTCGAATGACGCCCGGCCCTGCGGTGCCAGCCCGCACAAGAGCGCCGCCTGCCCCACGCCGTTCGCACAATACAGCCCGGCCGCGGCGTTGGGCGGTACGTGGTCATTGGGTTACGGAAACCGCCACTTGCGCGCGAATTGTTACGGACTAAAATGTCCGGCGTCGACAAGCCTGCGGAAGAGTGTAGTCACCGAGAGAAAGTAGCCAGCTACAAAAGCCAGCCAGTGAGAGAAAGAGGGTATCGCCATGATGTCGGCACGGTTCACCTACTGCCCGGCGCTCGGCAAGGGCGCGGACCTGATGAGCCTCCTGAAGGACCGCGTGAAGTACGCGCAGTCCAAGAAAATGCGGGTAGCACTCACAAGCCAGGTCGCCGCGCCGGACGGGCCAAAGCTCCAGATGATCGCCTTCACAGACAACCTCGCCGGTTACGAGGCTGAGCGGAACGCCGTGCGGGCCGACCCCTCGTGGGAGGCGTTTGTACAGAAAGCGTCGCCTTTGCTGCGGGCGCCAGTCGGGGTCGAGCTCTGGGACCACATCGTGCCGCCGCAGACCCCGCCCCAGGAGGGCGGGTACGTGGCTCGACAGTGTTTCTATCCCACGATCGGGACGCAGTTCGACTTCCGGGCAGAGATCGTCGAGGCAGCCAGACGCTTGCAGTCGCAGGGGTGGAACTACGGGGTGCTGTCCCGCATGTTCGCACCCGACGGGCCCGTGTTCCAGCCAATCTTCCCGATCAAGAAGATCGCCGACTGGGAGGCCATGGGCGCAAAGGCCATGGCTGACCCCGACATCCAGCGCTTCTGGCGGACGACGGGCGCAAACGTGAGGCAGCCGCACTCGGCGGACCTGTGGGAAGTGGTAGTGGCCCCGCCCACCTAGGGTGGGGCCAGCCCCCTCTCCCGCCGGGACAGGGCCAGAGCCTGCCCCGGCGAAAGCCGGGAGTGAGGACCCGTTCATCCTGAGCCTGTCGAAGGACAAACGGGACGGTGCCCCTCGACAGGCTCGGGGCGCGTCGGCCAGGCGTCATTCCTGCGCAAGCAGGAATCCAGGTCGCCCCCCACGCAGCCCGACACTGCCTCGGACCCACTGGCAAACAATCGACAACGGCAGCAGATACCAACCAAGGAGCCAGTCAGATGTACGTCTTTCGTGTCACATACAGTCCGGCCACAGCCAAATACGGCGAGGCGCTCACGGCGCTCAAGGAGCGGGTCAAGGACCTTCAGAAGACCCCCGGCGTGCGCATCTTCATGATGAACAAGATGCTCATCCCAGAGGGCGGGTTCCAGGTCCAGCTCGTCAGCCTCTTCAACAGCCTGAACGACTGGGGTGACGGGTGGTCATCCCGGCTGCAAGCGATCGCCCCCGACGCCGCTCAGACGCAGTGGGCGCAGAAGATTGACCCGCTGCTGCGCGCGCCCATCGCGTCGGAGCTCTGGGAAGTGCTGGTGCCGATCAAGATCCCGCCCAAGGTGGGCGAGTACGTCGTGCGGCAGTCCATGTACCCGGACTCGAGCCACGGCATGGAGTTCCGCAACTCTGTGACCGAACTCACCAAACAGCTCCAGGCCCAAGGCTGGAACGCAGGCGCGTACGCACAGTTCATGCCGCACGCAGGCCCTGTGTTCCAGTTCATCGTCCCGTTGGCGCGGCTTGGCGACTGGGAGGCCATGCTCGCCAAGCGGACCCCCGAAGTGTTCACCTGGCTGCGGACGTACACCGCCCTGATGCGGAAACCGATCGACTTCGAGCTGTGGGGCATGGCGACGCCCCCGCCACAGATGTAGCGCGCCGCGGTCCCCTCTCCCGCCGGGCGAGGACGAGGGGGAGGTGCACCGTATGCGCCGGGCGGGTTGGGGACGCCGACAAGTTGCACGTAGGAGTCAGAGCAATGTCAAAGGACACAGAGGCGATAACGAAGGTCATCAAGGAGTACCAGGACGCGGTCGAGGCGGGCGATGTCGACAGGTGGGTGAATGTCAACACCGACGATGCCCTTTATATGGCGCCTGACCAGCCGCTTGTCAGCGGCAAGGCGGCCATCAAGAAGTGGGCCAAGACCAGCTGGTTCGATGTGTTCACGATGAAGTACGACTACGTGCGGGCCAAGGACATCGAGGTCTCCGGCTCTCTGGCGGTGGCCAGGACTGAGTTCAGGTTAGGCGTGGTCCCCAAGGGTGGCGGCAAGGGGATGAAAGGCGATGGCAAGGCAGAGGTCGTGCTTCGCAAGCAGGCTGACGGCTCGTGGAAAATCGCCCGCCAGACTTTCAACTGGGACGCGCCGATGAAGGCGGCATAGTGAAGTTTGTCCCGCTCGCCCTGAGGCCGCCGAAACGCGAACACACAACAAGTTACGAGCAGTCCGCAAGGAGGACACATGTACGCGGTGAGGGTCACGTTCCGGCCAGTGCTCCAGAAGGGCCCGGAGTTGGCCAAGGTGCTCAAAGACCGGGCGAACGAGCTCAACAGAATGGGGCTCCCCACCTCCCCGGTAACCAGGGTCGTGTTCACCGAAGGGGCGGAGTACCAGCTCGTCTATTTCAACGACACGTTCGCTGACGTCGAAGCGGGCCGTCGCAGGATTATCGACGCTCCCACCACCGCGGCGTTCAACCAGAAAGCGCAGGGGCTCTTGCGCGAGATGCCGACGTTGCGGTTCTTCGAGTACGTCGTGCCGCTGGCGACAACCATCAAGGTAGGGGAGTTCCTGTGGCGCGGGATCTTCTACCTCGCCGACCCGTTCCAGGAGGACGGCCTGATCGCGCCAACGGCCGAACTCACCAAGAACATGCAGAAGGCCGGAATCAATGCCGGGCTGATGCGCGAACACTTCGCAGCCCCGCACGGGCAGACCGTGCAGAGTCTGGCCGGCCTGAAAACGCTGGCGTCAGTCGAGGACTTCTGGAAGGCCAGGGCCAAGGTGTTCGCGGGCGATAGGGCGCTTACCGCAAAGGTCATGAAGGCCTGGGGCCAGACGGAGTTCCGACAGCCCTCTGACACGGAGCTCTGGGAGGTCATGGTCGCCGCACCCGCGGCGAAGCCAGCACGTCGCAAGAAGTAGCGCGATCGGCGGGGCGTCATCGCACGCTGGATTCCCGCGAAAGCGGGAATGACGTCGGGGCATGTTGCGCAGACGACTGAGAACGAACGCGGATGGAATAGTCAGACAGGAGGATGTCGATGCCAGTGATCAGGGTTAACGACCAGGAAATGGTGGGCGGGCCAGGGTGGGAGATGCGTGGGCTTGCGACTCGGGCGAATGGGTCGAAGGAGGTGCGGGTCACACGCGCCAAGGGCAAGATCGAGAAGGCTGCCTCTAGTCCAGCCCAGCCGCACACTCACGACCATGACGAGATCATGGTCGTGTTGGCCGGGCCCGTCAAACACCAGGTCGGGAAGGAGACGGTCACGTTGTCGGCTGGCGACGTGTTGATCGTGCCCGCTGGGGTGCCGCATGTGGCCATCATGCAGCCCGGTCAGACATTCGAGGCCGTGACCGTACAGCTTGCGGGGACAAAGTATTTCGGCGCTGACGGCAAAGAGGTGCCGCCGCCCCCCGGCCGGGCCAAGTGGTGAACGGGAAGGCTCCGGGAACGACGCGTGTTCGTCCGAGCGAGATTCTTCACTGCGGCCCCTTCGGGAGTCTCCGCTCAGAATGATATCATCGTGGCGCAGTCAGCAACGACGCAGGATTGGAGGAAAAGGACATGGCTACAAGCGCACTCGCAAAGAAGGTCGTCCAGACGTACTGGGACGACATTTTCAACAAGGGCAAGTATGACCTGATCGAGGGCCTCTTCTCGCCTAATTACAAGTACCACGGCGGCGGCGGCATGGAAGAAGAAGGCCTCGACGCGCTGCGGCAGTTCATGGACGGCTGGAAGTCGGCGTTCCCGGACGCCCGGCTGGTGGCCGACGAGATCATTGACGGCGGCAACCTGATCGCCGTGCGCACCACGTTCACCGGCACGCACAAAGGCAATTTCGGCAAGCTGAAGCCGACGGGCAAGAAGGTGAAAGTGTCGGCGATGGAAGTCCTGCGCCTTTCGCGCGGGAAGATCATCGAGGAGTGGGAACTGGCAGACGAGCTGTATGCCATGAGGCAGCTGGGCGCGGTGAAGGACTAGCGGCGGCGCGGGGTGGGCGCCGCTACGTTCCGGTGACCGGGCGTGCGCGTCCCGACGGCGCCACGATGTCATTCTGAGGGCCGCAGGCCCGAAGAATCTCGCTCCGGTTCAGACGCGCCCTGGCGCGGTGGCGCTAGCGCGTCGTACTCACGCTCAGACGGGAACGGCGACGCCCCGGGCGCGTCCCAGTCTGAGCGAGATTCTTCGCTGCGGCCCTGCGGGCCTCCGCTCAGAATGACAGCGTAAGCGCGCCGTCGGCCCGCGCCTCGTCAGCGCGCCGCCAGGCCGCGCTTTTCGAGGACCCTCGCCTCGATGCGGGCGAACACGAGCTGGTCCATGACCAGCCCGACCAGGATGACCACCAGCATCGTGGCCATCACAGTGCTCATGTCGTTGAGGTCCCGTCCCCGCTCCAGCAGCTGCCCCAGCCCGAGGCCGGCGAAGAGCAGCTCGCCCGCCATCAGCGACCGCCACGCGAACGACCACCCCAGCTTCAGCCCGCCGGCGATCGACGGCATCATGCCGGGCAGCACGACATACCGGTACATCTGCCAGCGAGAGGCCCCGTACGTCTGGCCCACCCGCGTCAGCAGTGGCGGGATGTTCTTGACCCCGGACCTCGTGGCAATGGCCACCGAGAACAGCGACCCCATCAGTGTCACAAATATGATCGCCTGCTCGTTCAGCCCGAACCACAGCACCGCCAGCGGCAGCCAGGCCACGCTCGGCAGCGACTGCATTCCCAGCACCAGCGTCCCCAGCGTGTCGTCGGCAAGCCGGTATGTCGCAGTCAGGCTGCCGATGCCGATGCCCAGCGCCACCGATATCGCATAGCCGATGGCGATGCGCTGCATGCTTACCCGCACCGCGGTGGGTATCCGCCCGTTCTCGGTGTTCGCCGAGAGCGTGTCTGCGACCTTGCCCGGCGAAGGCAATGTGTACGGCGGCCAGACCTCCAGCGAGTAGAGCGCCTGCCACAGCCCGACAAGCGCGGCGAGGAAGACCAGGAACACGAGGACGCGCGTGCCCTTGTTGGCAGGCAGCCAGCTCGTGTAGCGGGCCGCCCTGGCCGCACCGCCGTTACTTCGGGTTGCCATTGGCGCCCTCCTGTGCTGGCGGCTCATCGTGCTGCAGCTCGGCCCGTATCCACGTGGCGACTGCGCTCACGTGCAGGTCCTCCGGGTGCCTGGGCCGCGGCATGGGCACCGGGACTTCGCTCTTCACACGTCCCGGCGAGGCGCTGAGCACGATCACGCGGTCGGCCAGGACTGCCGCCTCGCGCACGTTGTGTGTGACAAACAGCACCGTCGTCTTCGTGCGCAAGAGGATCGCCTGGAGCTCGTCCTGCAAGCGTTCACGCGTCTGGGCGTCCAGGGCCGCGAAGGGCTCGTCCATGAGCAGCATGCGGGGCTCGACTGCCAGGGCGCGGGCAAGCTGCGCTCGCTGTCGCATCCCGCCCGAAAGCTCGTGCGGGTGCAGGCGTTCGTACTTGTTGAGGCCAACGAGCTCCAGGCAGCGGTCCGCCGCGGCGCGCGCCTGTTCGGGCGGCGTGTGCTTCAGCTTCAGGCCGAACTCGACGTTCTGCCTCACGTTGAGCCAGGGCAGCAGGGCGGCGTCCTGGAAGACGAGGACGCGGTCCGGCCCCGGGCCCCTCACGTGGTCGCCGTCGAAAATGGTGTGGCCGGCGTCCGGGATGTCCAGCCCGGCGACCATGTTCAGCAGCGTGGACTTCCCGCCCCCGGACGGCCCGACGATGCAGACGAACTCGCCGTCGTAGACGTTGAAGGACACGTCCTCCAGCGCAGTCACGTCCTGGCGGTTGCTCGTGTAGCGCTTGGTCACGCCCTGGACGGCGAGCAATGGCGCGCGGCCGTCGGGCGCGAGATACGTGCGCCGGTGGACGGTGGGGGCGGCGCTCGGGCCCTGCATCATGAGTGCCTCATCCGCTCCGCTCCTTGCCTGGGACGGGTGCTGCGGTGAACCGCCGCCATCGTATGGCGTGGGTGTGAGAATTGGATGGGCGGTCATTCCCTCACCGGCGGCCGGCCCTTCTCCGCCAGGACCTTGTTGAGCGTCCCCAGTGCATAGATGTCCCTCAAGTCAGGCTCCGATGCCAGGAACCCCAGCGCGTAGGCATCGTGCGCCGACTTCCGGAGGGTCGATGGCAGCGGGTCAGCCGTGATGCGCATGTTCGCCCACGACGCGGTCACGAGGCTGACCGGCATCGGTGCGCCGGTATCCGCCTCGATCCTGCGCGACACGAGCTGTGCGGCCGCGTCCCTGTTCGCGTTCGTCCAGTCTGTAATGTCTACGTGCGCCCGGACGAGGTCCTCGACGGCGTCCGGGTGCCTGTTCAAGAACTCTGCGCTCACGATGAGCTGCGTCGTGACGAAGTCGCCGTCAGGCCACAGCGTGCGCTCGTCAAGGAAGAGCGTGCCGCCCGCCTCCTGAATGAGCCGGGTGGCCCAGGGCTCAGGCGCCCAGGCCCCGTCGATGTCGCCCTTCTGGAACAGGGTGAGGGTGTTGGCGTTGGATGTGTTGAACACCGCAACGTTGCCGCCATCGTCCCGTGACTTCAGGCCGTTGGCACGCAAGTAGGCCCGCAGCGCGACGTCCTGCGTGTTGCCGAACTGGGGCGAGGCGATCTTCTTGCCCGCGAGGTCTGCCGGGCTGTGGATGTTGCTGCCGGGCCGGACGATGAACAGCGCTCCGCCGCTGGTGGCCCCGGCGATGATGCGCAGCGCCTTGCCCTCTGAGTGCACGTAGCCGTTGACCGCCGGGTTCGGGCCGATGTACGAGGCGTCTATCGCACCTGCGAAGAGTGCCTCGATGACCGAGGGCCCGCCGTTGAACTGCTTCGCTTCGAGCCTGACGCCGGGCCCGAGCGCCTCTGCGAACGTGCCGCGCTCCAGGCCGACAAGGGACTGCGCATGCGTGGCGTTTGGGATGTAGCCAAGGCGGAGCGTGACCGGCCGATCGCTGGAGGGCGCGGCGTTAGTCTCGGCCGCGCAGCCGGCGATGGTCGAGACGGTGAGTGCCAGGAGCAACGCCGAGATGGCAGAGGCGCGCCCGTGAGTGGCCCGCGCCGGCGCCGGTGAGAGCCGCGGCAGCCTGACCCGTGGAACCTGTTTCCTGGAACTGTGCAAGCGTCCTCTTCGTGCGACAAACAAAAAGCCCCTCGATAGCTATCGAGGGGCCCCAGCGTGACTTGACTGTGTCTTTAGGCGCTCACGCAACTGTCTGTCCGCAAGCGCGGGCAGTCGTGCGGAGCGCAGCACGCGCCCCTCCGACAGGAGTGGTGCAACAAGGGCAGATCACAGTTAGCGGACTCATGCTGGCGGCGAAGCCTATCAGCGGAGCGGGCGAGTGGTCAATCGGGGCGGGCTCCAGTAGTGAAGGCGCATCCATGCCGGAAGACACCTTCTATTGCCGACGGACAGTTTGGTTCGGCCGTTGAGTTCAGATCCCAAGGATCTGCCTCAAACTCTTCTCGACTGCGGTCATGTCCCGGGTGGATAGCGTCCCGATCCTTCGTCCGAGTTGGCGCCTCTCGATGGTCCAGACCACGCCTTTGGCCTTCGTAGGTGAGAGCAGTCCTGCGTTCTGCCAGTCTTGGATATCACAGTCTCCGAAATGGGAAAGCGGCTGTGATGACAGGGCTACGATCACAACGTCGATGCGGGACCGGTGATATTCGCTGGCGCTGATGACCGCCGCGGGCCGCGACTTCGCACCTAGGCCCGATGTGAATTGGAACGGCACTGTAACCACAGCGCCGCGTTCATAGGTTGTCGTAGATGGCGTCGTAGTCATTGTCCCATACAGCCGCCAACGACGGGGCATCTTCTGCCGTGAGGTACTGAGTTGCTGCAAAATCGAACACAAACACAGTACTTCCGTAGACGCTCGACACCGCAACGCGCGCGCCGGTTGTCATGTCAGCCGGACCCACATGTTGTTCAGTGATGCTAGGCAGGGTGAAACCCGTGGCTTGAGGTTCTTGCTTGAGTACATCAGGCATTAGTCGCTCCAGTCGCCGGTGTCGGAGATGAGGGAGGAGAAGCAACGTGCAATGGTATGTGGCCGATCTGCTGCTGGCCCTGCATTATTACGAACTCGTAGTCCCCAGGATGAGAAGCAGTCATTCCGATAACCCTCACCACATGATTAATCAGAACCCGGGCTCCCGGTCGCACAGGAGATGGAACTTGAAAACGTAAGCCGACCGAGGCCCGTACCAGACGGCCATCTGCGTCGCGGAATTCAAGGCGTAACTCTTGATCCGTCCCGACTTCTCCCAGTCCAGCTTCAAGTGAGATGACGACGAAGACCTGCGGAAGTCCGGCCGGAAGAGCCTGGGGGTTGATCTGGTCGAAGACCCCCATGATGTTGAGTTTGTTGTCGGTTGTAAGGCTGGCGTACTCAGCGAGTACACCGAGTTTGACATCCATCGTGGGAGTATTGTGGCTACCCTCGTCACTCCGCGTCAAGGCGGCGAATTCTTATCTTTGGTTCAGGGTGTGTCGTCTTCCCAATCGCTAAGGGGACGTGGGTTGACTGGTGAAGAGGCGTGAACTGACCGGACAGCTCAAACACGTAGGGGCACGATGCATCGTGCCCCTACGTTGGCTGATCCTTTACACCTGCGCGTGTTGCGCGAGCGCCCTCTCTAGCCGATAAAGGGCCTTGCCAGGTTCGTCTCTTAGAAGTCCATCCCGCCGCCGGGAGGTCCGCCGGCGCCCATGGGCATCTTGTCCTTCTCCGGCTGGTCGGTGATCAGCGCCTCGGTCGTCAGGATCATCCCGGCGACTGAAACGGCGTTCTCGATTGCCGACCGCGTTACCTTGGCCGGGTCCACGATCCCCATCAGGATCATGTCCCCGTACTTGCCGGCCATGGCGTCGAAGCCGTAGTTGCCCTTCTGCTTCTCGACGTCCGCCATGACCACTGCGCCCTCGAACCCCGAGTTGTTGGCGATGATCTTGATCGGCTCGAGCAGGGCCTTGCGGAGGATCTCGAGCCCGGTCTGCTCGTCGGCATCCTCAACCTTGACCTTCTTGAGGTTCTGGGCGGCGCGGATCAAGACCGTCCCGCCGCCGGGCACGATGCCCTCTTCAACAGCGGCGCGGGTCGCGGACAGGGCGTCCTCTACGCGCTGCTTCTTCTCTTTCATCTCGACTTCGGTGGCCGCGCCGACGCGGATGATGGCCACGCCGCCGGAGAGCTTGGCCAGGCGCTCCTGGAGCTTCTCGCGGTCGTAATCGGACGTGGTCTCCTCGATCTGGGCCTTGATCTCGCTCATGCGGCCCTTGATGTCTGCCGCCTTGCCCGAGCCGCCGATGAACGTCGTGTCTTCCTTCTTAACGACGATCTTCTTGCAGCGGCCAAGGTCCTCAATGGTCGTGGTCTCCAGCTTGCGGCCGACCTCTTCCGAGATCACCGTGCCACCGGTGAGGATGGCGATGTCCTGGAGCATGGCCTTGCGGCGGTCTCCGAAGCCGGGAGCCTTCACGGCGACGCAGTTGAGCGTGCCGCGCAGCTTGTTCACGACGAGCGTGGCCAGGGCCTCGCCCTCGACCTCTTCGGCGATGACGCAGATGTTCTTGCCGCGCTGCAGGACCTTCTCCAGGACGGGCAGGATGTCAGCCACTGCGCTGACCTTCTTGTCCGTGATGAGGATGTAGGCGTCCTCGAGGATGCCTTCCATGCGGTCTGCGCTGGTGACGAAGTAGGGCGAGATGAACCCGCGGTCGATCTGCATCCCGTCTACGTACTCTGTCTCGTAGTCCAGGGCCTTGGACTCGTCAACGGTGATGACGCCGTCCTTGCCGACCTTCTGCATGACGTCCGCCAGCAGGTTGCCCATCTTCTCGTCGTGGGAGGAGAGGACAGCGACGTTGGCGATCTGGTCGCGGCCCTCGACCTTGGTGGAGAGGTCCTTGATGGTCTTGCGGACCGACTCCATGCCCTTCTCAAGCCTGCGCTTGAGGGCCATGGGGTCTGCGCCCGCAGCGGCGTTCTTGAAGCCCTCGG
>CAYWBD010000231.1:0-6211 GCA_964456315.1 uncultured Thermoflexus sp. | reverse complement strand
GCCAGCGGCATTGCCGCAGGCGTCGGCCCGCGGGATGGCGCGGGTCGCGCTCCCGATAACCGTCTCAAGGACCGGCACCGTGTATTCGATGTGGAGTCTGGCGGCGAGGGCGGGGTTGTTGTCGTAGGCGGTCCAGCCGTGGTACTGGAACAGGGGTGCGTTTGCGCCGTGTTCGAGGAGTGTGAGGCCCTGGAGCCCGCCGTGGCGACTGACGAGTTCCTGGACGCCTGAGACAAGCGACGGTGTGCGGTGCCAGGCGCCGGGTGTGGATCGCCGCCAGGTCCAGGCGAGCTCGAAGTCTGTGTGCGCGGCCCAGCGTGTGCCGGGGCCTGAGCCTTCGGAGAAGGCGGCGGGGGCTGCGGTGTCCTGGAAGGCGAGTGCGGTCTGGAAGATGGAGCCCCAGCCCTTCTGGTTGAGGTCGACGTAGGCGGCGGTGATGACGGCGCCTGCGGGGATGTTCAGCCCGGTCCAGCGCCAGCCGCCGGTGGCAGGGCCCCAGACGCCGGGCCGGCCGGCGTAGACCACGCTGTCGGTGTGGCTGTAGCCGGGCCAGCCGCCTATGACCTGGTAGGCGTCGCCGGTGCTGCCCTGGACCTGGGTGTCGATGACCTGGAGCCCTGGCGGCTGGCCGGGCGGCGGAGGCGGCGGGGGAGGTGGCGCGCCCGGGAGTGGCAGCACGTTGATGGTCACCGTTGCCGGCACAGACTCACCGCCCACGCCGTCGAAGGCCCTGTAGGTGAAGGTCACCGCGCCTGAGAAGCCCGGCAGGGGCGTGTAGGCGATCGCGCCGTCTGGGTCGAGCTGCAGCTGGCCCACGGCCGGCTGGGTCACGACCACCGAGAAGAAGCTGCCGCCGTCGGGGTCGGAGTCGCTGGCGAGCACGCCGGGCTGCGAGAAGGTGAGCCTTGGCGCCCACTGCTGCGAGAAGGTGTCGTCGCGGGCTACTGGCGGGTCGTTGGCGGGGTTGACTGTGATGAGGACGTGGACCGGCAGCCAGCTCGCAGTCCCGTCAAATGCCCGGTACATGAAGCGGTCTATGCCGTGGAAGTTGGTCTGCGGGGTGTACAGGAACGACCCGTCAGGGTTGAGCGACAGAGTCCCGTAGAAGGGGCCCTCGACGTGCACGGCGGTCATGGCGTCACCGTCTGCGTCGGAGTCGTTGACGAGCACGCCGGGGGCAGGGACAGCGAGCGGGACGTCCTCGTCTGTCTGGTAGGCGTCCGGCTGTGCGACGGGCTTGTCGTTGACGGGGTGGACGGTGATGGTCACGGTGGCGATGTTTGACTGCGACTGCCCGTCGGTGTCGTAGTAGGTGAATGTCACGACGCCGTGGAAGTTGGGCGGCAGCTGGTAGCTGAACGAGCCGTCGGTGTTGAGCTGGAGCTGGCCGATAGCAGGCGGGCTGACGAGCACGGACCAGAACAGGGCGCTGTCGGGGTCGAAGTCGTTCCCGAGCACGCCGGGGATGGGCACGCTGATCCGGGAGTCCTCGGGCCAGCTGTAGAAGTCGTCGCGGGCCACGGGCGCGGTGCCTGCCTGTGCGGGCCGGACCGTGATGGTCACGGTCGCCAAGCCCGATTGCAGCTCGCCGTCAGACGCCTGGTAGGCGAACGTGTCAGTGCCGCTGAAACCGGCATTGGGCGTGTAGAGGAACGAGCCATTGGCGCTGAACGCAAGCGTGCCGTGGGCTGGGTCGCTCGCCTTGACCGCACTCAACGCGTCCCCGTCGGGGTCTGAGTCGTCAACGAGCACACCGGGAGCAGCGACGTTCAGCGCCACGCCTTCATCTGTGGCGTAGGAGTCGCTTTGCGCCGCAGGCGGGTCGTTCAGGCATGCGACCTCGACCACGACCTGCTCTACAGCCTGATCCCCCAGGCCGTCCGAGACCGTGAAGGTGAAGAAGTCCTGGCCGCAGAAGCCGGCGTCCGGCGTGTACCGCAACGTGCCGTCCGAGTTGATGGCCACAGAGCCGTGTGCGCCCTGGCTGACTGCTATGACCGTGAGCGCGCCGACATCTGGGTCGGAGTCTTCGGCCAGGACGGCGATGTCCAGGGGCGTGTCCTCGTCGGTCGAAGCTCCGCCGGCCTCCGCCGCAGGCGGCGTGCCAGCCTGCTCCACGGTGACGACCGCGGCTACAACTCCGGCGCCTGCATCGCCATCCGTGACTGTGATGGTCACATCGAACGCGCCGGTGGCGCCGTACAGGTGGGTCGCCTGGAACGGGCTTGTTACCTGCCCGAGAGGCTCAACGGTCCCGTCGCCCCAGCCCACCGTTGCGGTATGTGTGTCCGGGACGCCCGCATCGGTGAAGGTGACCGACACGGCTGCAGGAACACCGAGGATGACCGCATCGCCCGTGGCCGACACTGTTGGAGCGACGTTGTTGACGGCGATGGTGGTCAGGTGGTCAGTGAACCCGCCGTCTTTGTCTTCGATGCGGCCTCGTACGTCGACGAGCGCGGGGCCGTCAGATAGCAGCGACAGCGGGACAAGTCCCGTTGGCACCGCGCTGCCTGTCACTTCGAACACCCCGTCGTTCCCGAAGTCGATGCTGTAGGAGAACCCGGCTGCCGTGTCAGCGGCGGACGGGTCAAACTGGCCTGAAAACGACACGGTCGCCGGACCGCCCTCGTCCACCGGGCCATCGTTGGCAAGCACGCCTGTGGGCGCCACGTTGATAACGGTCGCTGAGGTGTCGTGGATCTCCGTAGCGCCGGAGGAGTTCGTGACTCTGAGCGAAATGGCCACAATATGTGGCGCGTCCAGCAGGGCGGCGCTAAACACAGGTGTTGGGCCGGCGGCATCATCGAACTCCGCGTCACCGTCGAAGTCCCACTCGTACAGGACGACCGGGTCGTCACCGTCACCCACCACGGCCCCGGAGCCGTCCAGCACCACGCTCGAGCCCTCATCGACCACGTACGGTCCGCCGGTGCCGGCAGCTGCGACCTGGAGGTTTGCCGGCGGGCGCGGCGACGAAAGGTCGTCGGCCGGGTAAAAGTCAGCCATCAGCTTTGCGAAGATGCGGTTCCTGTACACGGCGTGGCCCGCAGCATTCGGGTGGACCGAACCCATGGCGTCGCCCTGTATTAGGAAACTCTCCCCAATGCGGGCGAGCCAGTGGTCGTCCGCGCAGTAACCGTGCCTGGCATACGCCGGGTGGACTCCGTCGACGAGGGTCCAGCCGTGGCTCAGCGGGATGGCGTCCTCGCCTTCGCCCTGGGACAGTCCCGCTGGCGACCCGGCGGTCGCAATCGCCTGGTTGAGGCCTGTGGCGACGGTCCGGTCTGCCCAGGCAGTCTCCGAGGCGCTGACACCGGGAAGCGACGTTAGCGGCTGAGGGTCCGCGCCAGGACAGTAGGACCCGTCGTCGTCCTGCGTGGCGTCTGGGTACTCGGAGAGGTAGACGCGCCCCGGCGGCAGGCCGGGCAGGTGCTCGGCCAGCGCGTCGGCGAGTTTCTCGTATTCGCCCGGGAGAGCAGTGATCCCCTCTTCATAGAGTTGAGCGCCGCTCTTCTCAAGGGAACCGGCAATGAGTCCATCGAAGTAAGCGAAGCACCTGTTCCAGAACACGGGGGGGCCGGCAAGGCAGATCGCGTCAAAGGTCGCGTTAATACCTGAACCAAGGACCGGCGGCTCCGTGTGGCAGGCCTCCTGCACAACGCACGCCTCGATGATCTTCGCGAACCCCATGTCGTTCCCGCCGATAGAGACGTACAGCGCGTCGATCTCGCGCCCGGCTATCAGCAGCGCAACCTCGGCAACCTGCGGCTTCTCTTCTCCGTAATCGCCCACGAGGCCCACCTTGACTGTCGCACCCGTACACGCAAGGTGGATGAACGTCACAGACGTCCGCGGGTCGGCCTTCTCGACTGCCAGGGCCGCCCGCGCGGACCCTGCGATCGCCGAACGGTGGCAACCGACGTCGTCCTGCCAGGCTGGACTTAGGGCCGATTCTGCGCCTGTCAAGAACGTCGCGGCCTCGCCCAGCGCGGCCGCCGCCACGTCAAACCGGGCCGCGGCGAGGTTCAACTGCTGCTGGGCCAGGGCCTTGAGGTTGTTGATGGCCTGTTGGATTAACGGTCCTGAGTCAACCAGCGCCTGCAGACGCAGCTGCACCAGGGCCTGGGTCAAGCGGACCAGTGCTGTCAGCCGTGCACCACGGGCTGCAACGCAGTTGTTGTACGCCTGGGTGCCAGGCACGAGCACCCGCGGATGCAGCGCAACGCTACACAGCCTGTTACGGTTGGCCGTGGCGGAGACTAGTGCCGCCAGCCTGGCCAGGACCAGGTTGGCCTGGGCAATGGTGGCGGTGTAATCGGCCTGAACGTTGAGGAGGTTCGCGAGCGCCGCGTCGCGTTCGGCCCTAGCAGCCTGCAGGTCGGCCAGGGCGTCGTTGTACAGGTCGAACGCGGCCGCGGGAATGGAGAGGTCGGGGTTCCCTTCGCCAGAACCATACGAGTCCCCGAGGGACACAATTAGCCAGTCCTGCACGACCACGTCGCGGACGAAGGTCGACTCCTGCTGCCCTTCATCAACCACAGTCAAGGAGACGCTGTAGCTGCCCTCATCGGGGAACCCGTAAGAGAAAGCACCGCAGGAACTGACTGTCACCACGGCCACGGCATCGATGGCCCAGCGGTACTCGGCGATGGGCATACCGCCCGGTGTCGAGCCGCAGGCGTCGAAGTTGACCGTCCAGCTCGAAGGACCTATGCCGAACGGTGCGTGGTTGCCAGCGGCATAACGGTCGATAGACCCGTCGCCGTCCTGGTCCAGGAGGCGATCCGGCACCGTCCAGTCGAAAGCGGCGGTTGGCGAGTCGGCGGCTTGGACCGCGGTGCGTCCGGCATCGATGCCAACGATGAACGCAGCCACGATGAGCAGAACGACCTGCGCGAGGCGGGTCCTGGACATGGTGCCACTCCCGTGGGATGCCACCAGCGGAGCAGGTATGCCGGAGATGGACGCCTACGCCCGACCGCCTACGGGCGACTCTGACCGGCTGCCGGGACCGCCGCGATGGTACAGGAGAACACCCATAGTGCACTCGGCGCCGCGCCGGAGGCTGTCGCCGGGGCCGGAAGAACTTCAGACAGTTACGGAAGACCTATCTCCAAACCACCGGGTTCCGGCCGGTCAGCGCCATGACATGGTGGCATGCCGTAGCGCCGTCAAGCCTGGCCACGAAGCCGGCGGGCCGAGTGAACGCCGCTTATGAAGCCCAGACGTGGGGCCTGCTCGGCGCCATCGATCATCACGCCGCTCAGGATGATCGTGATCGCGCAGGTCAAGGACTGGCAGGGGTGCTCTACAACCACTCCGTCGGGGTCAGCGAGAGTTTCTGCCGTTCGACCTGCGCTTTCGGAGGCGAGGTGGTTCAGGCCTTTCTACCGGCCTTCCACCCAGTCCAGCCTGGCCCGCGCATAAGCCGCCCCGGCCTGGCGCCAGTGTGCTCTCCGTCTCGCAACACCTGCTCCCCGTTCACGAACACGTGGACCATGCCCGTCGAGTACCGGTGGGGCTCCGCATAGGTGGCGTGGTCCTGGATGCGCTCAGGGTCGAACACGACGACATCGGCGAAGCAACCCTCCGCCAGCCGACCCCTGTCACGCAGTTTCAGCATGGCCGCCGGCGACGCGCTCAGGCGCCGCACGGCCTCCTGCAGCGTGATCAACCGCTCCTCGCGCACCCACTTGCCGAGCAGCCTGGCCACATAGCCGTAGGCGCGTGGGTGGGTGCTTGACTTGAGGAACACCCCTTCGGGGGCGAGCGATGCTGCGTCAGACCCGAAGTGCACCCACGGCTTCGAGAGCGTCTTGCGAACGTTCTCCTCAGACATGATGAAGAACACGCATGTCACGCGGCTGTCGTCCTCGATGACGAGGTCTATCGCCGTCTCCTCGGGCGACTTCTGCCGCACCTTCGCCATCTGGGCCAGGGTCTTACCGACGAGCGGCTTCAGGGCGGCGTTCTTGAGGCCCGTCAGCACGATGCCCTCCGGTGTGGCGTCGACGAGGTAGTTCTCCCAGCTGTCGCCGGGGCGCTGCATCTCCGCTATGACTCGTCGTCTGATGTCGGGCTGCTTCAGCCGGGCGACCCAGGCATCGTGCCCGCCTTCTTGCACCCAGGCCGGCATGGTGGCGTTGAGTCCCGTCGAGCCGGCGCGCCTGAATGGCGGCCGACAATTCGGCGACGGTGGCGAAGGCGG
>CAYWBD010000230.1:0-10580 GCA_964456315.1 uncultured Thermoflexus sp. | reverse complement strand
CCTGCGTCCGCGCCAGCGCCAGCGCCAGTGCGTCTTTTCCGGTCGCGTTCAACTCCGCCAGCGCCAGTTCCGCTGTCGCGACCCGGCCCTTGGCTACCTTGACGTTGGAGGCAAGCGTGCTCTCCGAGTTGGCGAGCTCATCACGAGCGCCAGTCAACTGCAGCTTCGCGTTGTCGAGTTGCGCCTTCGCGGCGGCGAACGCTGCCTTATCAACAACTCTTGCCGACGCGAGCTTCTTCTCAGCGTCCGCAATTGCCGCCTTGGCGACCGCTACATCGGCTGTCCGCGCCGACACCGTCACCGTGCCTGCAAGGTCGTCAAGCGTCCGCTTCGCTGCCGCCACGCCGTCCTCAGCCTTTGTCACCGCGCTCTTGGATGCGTTGACCAGGCTGGTCTGAGAGCTGGTCGTTGTGTCCAGCGCGTTGCGCGCAGTTGTCAGCGCGGCCCAGGCCGCCTCCAGTTCTGCCTGCAGACAGCGCGTATTGGCAGCGACCGGCGTAACGCAGGCGCCCAGCACCACTCCCGGCACCAGGTGTGCCCAGTAGAACAGCGTCTGCTCGCTCCACGGCGTCTCCGGTGCGTCAGTGGCGACTGTCGCCGCCGCTGCGGATGCGAGCAGCCCGGTGTAGGTCGTGCCCCAGGCTGATACGATATCCCCCGGAGCCAGCTTTAGCTGGTCACTCGTGGGAATCGGCCCGAGCCAGGATGAGAACGTCGATCGGTACTTCGCCTCGGCCTCTGAGGCGGCCTTCTGCGCGGTCAACACCTTTTCGTCCCGCGCCGGCTCTGCGAGCCGTGCATCACTCTGAGCGCTGGAAAGCGTAGCTTGCGCGATCAGCAGGCCAGACTCCGCCTGCAGCTTGGCCGCACCGCTAGAAACGTCCTTCAACGCCTCTTCCGCGTTGCGCAGCGTCGCCGTTGCCTGCGCCAGGGCGGCGTCTGCCTGGGCGATCGCCAGAGCCGACGGGGTTGAAAGGTCGTCGGCACGGGTCTGCACCGCGGCGACCGCGGCCTCGGCCTCTGCCACAGCCAGGCGCAGCGTCGCATCTGTGGCACGCTCAGACCCCTTCAGGGCCGTTTTCGCCAGCTCAAGCTCCGCTTCCGCCTTCGCAAGCGTCAGCGCGTCAGCCAGTTGCGCCGCATCAGCGGCGCGTTCCTCGGCGGTACGCAGGGCGAGCTCGGCTTCTCTGACCGCCCGTTCGAGCGAAGTCACTGACGAGGCATCAAGCCGCGCGATCACAGCGCCTGCGGCTACTGCTTCACCGTCGGCCACGAGGATTTCGCCGACGGTCCCCGGGGCGCCGAATGTGAGAGTGTCACGTATGCCGTACTGCACAGCGCCGTTCGTCGACACGGTCTCGGCGATGTCGCCCCTGCGCACCGCGAACAACTGCGTGGTTGAGGCGGCGTCAGCCTCGCCGAAAAACTGCCCGAACCCCCAGAAGCCTGCCGCCCCGGCGCCTGCCAGCATCCCCAGCATGACTATCCACTGCACGGCGCTGAGGCGCAGCCGTGGGGTATTGCGGGGCGCGACGGGTCCAGATGTTGTCAACTTAAGTCTCCCGTGGTGTTACGGCCGGGCGCGAGCGCGCCGGGGATGTTGGACGTGGCGCTATCGGCTGGCGGGGACGCCTGCCGCAGGGAAATCGATAACAAACCGGGCGCCCGCCCCCGGACCGGCGCTCTCCGCCTTGATGGAGCCGCCATGGGCCTCGACCAGCCGCTTCACAATGGTCAGACCCAGGCCAGCCCCACCGGTGCTCCGCGCCCGCGACGGGTCTGTCCGGTAGAACTGGTCGAATATCTTCTCCAGCTGGCCTTCCGGGATGCCGCGCCCAGTGTCCTCGACGGTTAACCGCACTCGGCCGGTGCCGGGGGAGTCGACCGTTACCGTGACACGCCCGTCCTTCGGCGTGTGCGTGAGAGCGTTCTCCACCAGGTTGACGACCACCTGGCGCACCCGTGTCCGGTCTATGTCAACGAGTGGCAGCCCTGGCGTGGCCGTGACTGTCAGCTGGACGCCGCGCTCAGCTGCGCGCGGGCGGAATGCCATCACGGCGTCCTCGGCCAGCAGGTCCAGGCGGGCCACTTCCTTGTACAGCGGCAGCCGTCCGGCGTCGGCGAGCGCCAGCAGCCTCAGGTCCTCGACCAGCTGCGAGAGGTGGTTCGTCTGCTCGTAGAGGACGCCGATCGTCGCTTCATCGGGCTGCGCGACGCCGTCCCGGATCGCTTCGAGATAGCCCTTGATGTTGGTTAGCGGGGTACGCAGTTCGTGCGCAATGTCCGCGGTCAGCGCCTTGCGCTGGCTTGCAGCGGCCTCCAGACCAGCCGCCATGTCATTGAAGGTGCGCGAGAGCTCCCCGATCTCGTCCCGACGTTTCACCGGCACGCGGTAGGCAAGGTCGCCCTTGCTCAACCTCTGGGCGGCGCCGGACAGGCCGCGGATGGGCGCCAGCGCCTGGCGGGTGAACATGCCGACCAGCAGGATCCCCGCTGCCCCGGCGGCGCCGCCGGCCAGGATCAGCGACTTGCGGAAAGAAGTCTCAAGCTGGCTGAGCCTTGGCTCGGGGGCCAGGTCCTGCGCTATCTCAGCCTGTACCGCCGGAGTGAATGGCGATAAGGTTTGCGCGTCCCCCGCGGCCGCACCTGGGGCAGCATCGATAGCGATGCTCTCCACAACAATTGTCGCCTCCGGCTCGATGGACCTGCGGTCGAACCGCGCCGGGTAGGGGAACTCAGGCGCCCCCTCGTCCACGAACATCATCATCCCGACTTCTTCGTTCCCGATGACCACCAGTCTTCGTTGCACCCTCTGCGGCCGAAATGGGAAGAACTGGTCCTGGCCCCGGCTACCACCAACGCCTGCCTGCCCGGGCTGACGGCGGGAGACCGGCTCGTGGGTATCCGCGAGGACCGCGCCCTCGGCGTCCTGGATGACGACTCTCCAGCCCAGCGCGCTGGCGGCCTGTCCGATGGCGTAGCGGACCTGGTCCCAGTCGCGGTTGGCGTCGTAGGCCTGCTGGGCCAGCCGTTCAACCCGGGCCGCCCGTGACTCCTCGACTTCACGGGTAAACCGCTCAGTCTCTGCACGGGTCTCCGCGGCGGCGTAGGCGCTAACCCCGGCTATGGCGAGGGCCAGGACTGCTGCGAACCCTACGGTGAGCCTGAACTGCAGGCTTGACAGGAGGCGCCCCAGGCGCGCCCTAAGCCGGGTCAAAGCGGTACCCCGTCCCGTAAATTGTCTTGATCTGCTTTGTTCCGCCTGCCGCTTCGAGCTTCTTGCGCAGGTTTGAAATGTGCGTGTCTATGGTGCGGTCCAGCCCCTCGAAGTCGTACCCGAACACAGTCTCGATGATCTGCTCACGGGTCATGACCCGGCTGGGTGCGCGCATGAACCCGATCAAAATGCGGTACTCCGTCGGCGTCAGTGTCACGACCTGCCCGCTGACCGACACTGACTGCGCGTCCAGGTCCACGTTCAGGCCGCCCGCTGAGGTGAGCCTGGCGACGCCCGGGGTCTCAGACACTCTTTCGCGTGCCACCCGGCGCAGCACTGCACGCACCCGGGCGGCGAGTTCGCGCGGGCTGAAGGGCTTCAAGATGTAGTCGTCAGCGCCGAGGTCCAGTCCTGCCAGCCGGTCCTCTTCATCCACCCTTGCGGTGACCATCACGACCGGCATGCGAGTCTCTGCGCGCACCCTGCGGCAGACTTCCATGCCGTCCATCCCCGGCAAGTTCAGGTCAAGCAGCATCAGGTCTGGCTTGCGCTCCAGGGCGATCCTGAGGCCCTCCTGGCCGTCTGTCGCGGTGACGACGTCATGGCCGTCGCGAATCAGGTACAGCCTGATGAGCTGGGCGACCGTCGGGTCGTCTTCGACGATCAGCACCGTCTTGCGCTCTTTGGTATCGCTCACTTGCCGCGTCCCGTTGACTGATGATGGTCTGAACTGCGGAGGCAGCATACCCGAACTCCCCGGCTGGCCCGGCTGTGACCTTGACCCAGCCGGGTTGGCGGTGAGCGGTCCAGTAGAAAGGGTCGAGGGCATCTGTCCGGCTCCGTGTTGGGTCAGGCGCCCTGGGCCGGCGGGGGGGTCGCGGGGACTGGCCGCGTCGGCGGCTCCCGGTCGAAGCGGGGCAATACATTGGGGTCGACCCTGTGCTGTCGCAGCCATTCCCGCAGCGTTTCCTGCAACTGACCGTCACCCATTCCCGGCAGGCCCGGCATCATGTCCGGGTTGAACGGCAGGCCCTCACGTCCGTCGCCGAAGAAGAAACGGAACGGCGCGACGTCCCCGTCCATGCCTTCGGGCCCGAAGAAGTCGAACTCCTGCTCACCGCCAGGGCCTTGGAAAAACCGGAAACCCCGAGGCGAACCACCCTGTGGGGGCACGCCGGGAGCGAAAAACCGGCGCTGGTCAAAGCGAAACTCGCCCTTGCCGCCCGGCAGTCCGATAGGGGGAAGCAACGCACCGGGGATCCCAAGCGAGCCGTCAGTCAAGAACCCGGGCGCCTTGCCAGCCCACTCCCGCAGGGCCGCAGCCTCCAGATCGGTAATGACGCCGTCCTTCACGAGTCTGTCGAGCGCCTCGTTCACTGCGTCAGCACGCTGGCTGGCTGCGAGGTCTGCCCGGGCGTCTTTGAACGCCTTCTCGATTACCGAGGCATCCTTGCCGAGCGCTGCTGCCATCTTCTCGTAGATCTTCTTCTCGTCAGCGGAAGCGCCGCCGGGGAGCACCCGGCCGGCCCCCGGCAGGGCCAGGCCAAACGACAGCCCGGGGAGACCAGGCAGCCCTCGCACCTTGTCGAGAGCAGCGGGGCGGGTGTCGAGCCACGCGCCCAGTTGGTCAGCCTGCTCGCGGGTCAACCGGCCGCTTTCGACAAGCCCGTCGAGGGCGATCTTGCGCTCCTCCTGGCTGATCGCGAGTCTGGCCGCGTCATGGGCGGCGCTGACCTGGGCGCCGTCCAACCCAAGCTTCTCGGCAACCTTGGCGAGCAGTTTGGCCTGCTGACTGGCGACTTTTCCCTGCGAGGCCTCAGCGGCGTTGACGGCGCTGGCCGACCCGTCTAGCCGCCCAGCGGCCACGACGACGCCACCGGCCACCGCCAACGCCACGACAAGTGCGAACCCGAGAGCGACAGGAAGTCTGGATTTCACGGCGCGTCCTCCGGCGAGTAATCCCCAATCCACCGTGCTCAGTTGTACAGGTGGGATGTCAAGAGATTTTCAAGACGGCGTCAGGCATGCGCAGCCCTCGCCGGCCGATCACGTCGGCGCGTTAGGTGCAGGCACGCAGCGCACAGGGAAGCACTCCCGCTTGGGGTGGCGGAGGCCGTCGCCTAACGTAATACCGAAGGCGCTAGTCGCCACTCCGCCGTGCGCGGAAGTCGCGTAGTCCCGTCCCAGAGACCTTTCCCGGTTCAGATAGCCGTCAGCAAGGACTGTCGAACATGCCAGAGCCCAGGATTGCCGAAATCTTAGAGCACCGCAAGGACATCGGTCCCGACGGCAAGCCCACCCGGCTGGCCCAGTACGGCCAGAAGATAAAAGCCTATCTGGACGAGATCGAATCCCTTCGGACGCAGCTGAGCCAGGCGTCCGAAGAGGTGACCCAGATGGAGGCGCGCGCCGCGAGCATGGAGACCCAGTTGAAGGGGCAGGAAAACCTGCGCCATGACCTCGTCTATGACGCTCAGGACGCCGCTGTGCGCGCTTCCATGTCGGACACCGCCGGCGGCGCAGCCCTTATGCTCCGCCAGGTGGAGGAACGGCAGGCCCGGGTGGACGAATTCGATAAGGGCTTCAGCGGTGCGAAGGAGCGCGTGGAGCGCGTCCGGCTGTCGATAGCTAACAAGCGGTCGGTCATCCGCAAGAGCCGGGACGTCATCGCGCTCCGGATGAACACGATCTCTTCGCTTCTCGACCGCGCATCCGCCACCGAGCCTGAACTCGGCGCCGCTCCTGCCGCGACCCCGGCGCCGAAGGCCCCCGGCGCGAGCGCGTCCGGTCAACAGGGAGGCGCTGGCTCACCTCAGGCCCGACGCCCCAGGCGCATCCGGATCATCCGCCGCCGATAGCGCCAGCGCTTACGGTCGACTGGTGTTCGCTGCGCCCAGAGCGCGCAGCGGGGTCGCGGAGCGTCGCCCAGCGGCTAGGCTCCCAGGAGCACAATCGCCCCGGTCGGCGCCGGGCTGCCACATGTTGGCTCGATGCTCACACCGATCGCGTCTGCACCGGACAAGTTTGCGTTAAGCACGACGGTCTGCTCCCCAGTGTTTTCGCGTGTAAACATGCCAACGCCCGAAGGCGTGCCGTCCTTGATGTTCCACACCTGATACTCCCGGCCCGCGGGCAGCATGGGCAGGTCCTTCACCAGCAGGTACGCCGTGGCGCCGGCCGGCGACTGGACCAGGGTCGCGCTGGCTGACGGCGCGTCCGCGGTCCCTTTGAGGTGTGCGACCCGGCCCCCCGCTGCGATGGCCTCGAGAATCCGGCCCTGACTGGCAAGCTGGGCCTGCTGCTCGTCGTTGTCGGACCGCAAGTTGAAGTTCCACGCGACCGCCAGCACCAGCCCGATGACAAGGGCTGCCGCGACAGTCGTTATGGCGGGGTACGTCCAGACTCGCCGTGCCGGGGCCAGGCGCGGCCAGAGTGGCCCGGCGGGCGCGTCCGGTTCTTGGGCGAGGTCGCGCAGCGCGGGCGCCAACACCCGCTCCTTAAATCCAGCACTTGCAATCCTGGGCTCCAGCGCATCTGGGATGGCATCGGCGACCTGCTGGAACTCAGCAGCCAGGCGCCTGCAAAGCGCGCACGCGCCAAGGTGGCGGACATATCCCGTCGTTTCGCCCTCGTCGAGCGCCTCCAGTGCGAACGCGGACGCGACCTCGACCAGCTCGTCGGTCTCACGGGCATGCGGCAGGGACGCGTCGAAAGGCAGCATCTAGGTCGCCTTCCCGCCCGGTCCGGCCAGCAGGCCCGACCTCAGTTTCTGCATCCCCAACCTGATCCGGCCCTTCACCGTCCCGAGCGGCACCCCGAGGCGCTCGGCGATCTCCTGGTTGGTCAGCCCGCCGTAGTAGGCCATCGTGATCGCCTGTGTCTGCTCAGCCGGCAGCCCTGACATCGCCCGTTTGATCCGCTCCGCCTCGAGGGTCCGTTCGACCTCGGGCCACGGGTCGCCGCCCTGCGGGTGTTCTGTCACGTCGTCCAGCGACAGCCGCTCGCGCTGAAATGACGCCTTGCGCGTCATATCGAGCGCCCGGTGCCTGACGATACTCAAGAGCCAGGGCCTCGCGCGGCCCCTGCCTGCGTCGAAGCTGGCGGACTCTTTCCACACCGCTGCGAAGGCTTCCTGCACGACGTCTTCTGCCAGAGAAGGGTCCCCAATGACACGGTACGCAACGGCCAGGGCGACGCGGTGATGACGGTCGTAGAGCGCCTCCAGCGCGGAAGCGTCACGCCCGGTGAGCGCCTGGACCAGCTCTTCATCCGTGGCGGAAATGACGTTCAGCACCCTGGCGACCCTTCATGTCCCGTTAACACTGCGGAACGCGGGTGCACATAGCTCACTAGATCTGGGGCTTTTTCGGCAGACTTTGCCGGCCTATCGACGCGGCCCTGAGAGTGATCCAACGCGCCGGCTCCACCGCATAGCTTGCGTCGCCCGGCAATCAGGCCGGCAGCTGGGGGTTGACAAGCAGGAGGATGCACGATGTTGCGGACCAGATCTCTTCTCAGGCCAGTCCTGGCGGCTTTGGTAGTCGCCGGAGCGGCCGCGGCGGTGGTGGCGGCTGTCCCGGCCATCTCGGGGCGCGCCGCAGACCACCTGGACAGTCCCAACGTGAAAAAGGACGGGCGTACGGACATAAATGACGTCTTTGTCTTCCACCCGGTCAACGCAGTGACCAAGGCCCAGAGTATGCACCAAACGGTGCTGGCGATGACCATCAACCCCGCGGCAGGCGTCATCAGCGGGACCACCTTCGACCCGGACGCCCGCTACGAGTTCGCTATCGACACCACGGGCGACGCCGTGGAGGACATAATCTACCGCATTCGCGCCATCGGCTCCGTGGCTATCGCATCCCGCGTCGATGGCACGAGGGATGTCCCCCTCGCCATGGCGCGGCTCGACCAGGTCGACTCGAATGCCGGGATAGGGCAGCAGAACTTCCAGGTCAAGCTCTTCGCCGGCCTCCGCGACGACCCGTTCTCCTTCGACCTGAACGCCTTCAACGCCGGCGCGAAGTTCTGCCAGGGCACAGGCGGGACGGGATCCGATTTCTTCAAGGGCTTCAACGCCTCCGTCATCGTCCTCCAGGTCCCAACCACAGACATCAAGAACGGTGCAGTCGGTGTCTGGGCCCGCACAATGGTCCGCGACGCCGCCGGTGAGTGGAAGCAGGTCGACCGCATGGGCCGCCCGGCCATCAACACGGTGTTCATCCCGGACAACCCGTTCGAGCCGACCGAGCCCACCATGGAAGATTCGTTCAACACATCAAACCCCCGGGACGACCGCACGAAGTTCCGGGCCGAAGTGGTCGACTCCCTGACAGTCCTGTTCTCCCTGAACGACGCCACTGACGACAAGACCGACGACGCGGCCAAGATCAGCGGCCTGGCAGACGTGCTCCTCCCCGACCTGCTCACCGCAGACCTTTCTCAGGCCAGCGGCTTCTTGAACGGCCGCGACCTGGCGGACGACGTGATCGACGCGGAGCTTAACCTCATCACTGAGGGCGCAGTCAAGACTGACTGCGTACCCGTAGACTCAGCGTTCCTCGCAGCGTTCCCGTACCTCGCCGAGAAGAACTAGCTGGCCCAGCCGGCGGCCACCTCCGCGAGGTGGCCGCCGGTACCTGGTGTCCCGTCTTACCTGGTGTCCCGTCTCCGAAGTCCTGGGCCAAATCCTTCATCCCCTCTCCCTTTACGGGAGACGGGTGCCCACCGCAGGTGGGCGCGGGTGAGGGGTCACTTTGGACCTCCACGTCGGAGCCGGTACATGGTCAGACCGAAGAGGCAGCCCCGGGGCGCCCAGACCCTTGACACACAGCCGCGCAGCATGGATGGAAACACGCCAATGACCAGACGGCGCTACGTGCTCCTCCTGACAGCGATGGTCCTCGCTGTCGGACTTGCCTGGGCGGCGGTATGGCTCCCCGGTGACAAGGGGCGTCCGCAAGACCAAGACGTTGACCTCACCCGGCTGGACCTGGCGCAGGTCATCAGCCTCCCAGCCCTGGCGCATTCAATTGCCGTCTTCGAGGCGCGAGCAAGAGGCAACCCGCAGTCGTTCATCGACTACGCGTTGCTCGGGGACCTCCATCTCAGCCGCGCCCGCGAGTCGGGCGACGCCGCGAGCCTCCTCCGAGCAGAGGCCGCCTTCCAGAAATCTCTCGAGATCAACCCAGGCTATATGGCCGCTCAGGCCGGCTACGCCTCTGCGGTCTACCCACAGCACCGCTTCCAGGAGGCGCTGGAATGGGCCGCCAAGGTGCCAGAGCGCAACGGTTCCTACGGCCGGGTGCTGGCCGTTACAGCGGACTCCTACCTGTCTCTTGGCCGCTACGAGGACGCCGAGGCTGCCTACCGGGAACTGGCCCAACGTGTCCCAGGGCCGACGACCACCGCCCGCCTGGCACAGATGGAGTTCCTGCACGGGAATACCGCCGAAGCCCTGCGGCTGGCAGGCGCCGCGGCCACATCGGCGTACCTCAACGGCACCGACGCCGAGAGCATGGCCTGGTACCTCTCCCGGATCGGTGAGCTCCATTTCGGACAGGGTGACCTGGACGCCGCGGCGAAGCACTACAGCGCAGCGCTGCGGGTATTCGACCGCCACTATGCCTCCCTTGCCGGCCTCGGCAGGGTGCGCGCCGCGCAGGGGAAGCTCGACGAAGCGGCCGCGCTGTATGCCAGAGCCGCAGATATCGTCCCTCAGCCGTCGGTCCTGGCCGCCCTCGGCGACGTGCAGGTCCGGGCAGGCCGCGCTGACCTTGCCCAGACCCAGTACGAGACAGTTGAGCTGATCGCCCGTCTCGCCGAGGTGAACAACGTCATCTATAACCGCGAGCTGGTCCTGTACTACGCCGACCACGCCACGCACCACGCCGAGGCGGTCGCACTCGCAGAAGCCGAGATCGAGGCGCGCCAGGATGTCCACGGCTACGACGCGCTCGCCTGGGCGCTGTACCGGGTAGGCCGCGTTGAAGAAGCGGAAGCCGCAATCGTCGAGGCCCTTAACCTCGGGACAAGAGAGGCCTCGTTCCACTTTCACGCCGGCCTCATCTACCGCGCGCTCGGGCGGGACGTGGACGCTGCCGCAGCGCTAAGCAAAGCCCTCGAAATAAACCCGCACTTCTCGCTGCTGCACGCCGATGAGGCACGCGCGGCGCTTGCCGCGCTTCGCAGAGCGGACGGGCAGGGCAGAGTCGCCGGAGCCGCGACCAGATGAGACCGCTGCAGCGCTGGGCGAGGTTGGCGCTTCCGCTGGCAGCGGGGCTCGCGGCGGTCGCCGCCCTGGTCGCCTCCGGCCACCAGCCGGTCGCTGCGCACCCGCTCGGCAACTTCACGGTCAACC
>CAYWBD010000229.1:0-2759 GCA_964456315.1 uncultured Thermoflexus sp. | reverse complement strand
GCGTACTGGCCGTCCTCCGGGTCAGCTGGCTGGCGGTGACTGTCGCCGGGCATGGCGTCCTGCTCGCGCTGCGCCCGGTGCGACTCGGTGTATCGGCAGCGGCCGAGGCTCTGGGCCTCATCTGGCGCTACGCCCGGCTGGCAGGAGCAGCGTTTTTCGAGGGCATCACGACTGCCGTCTTGCTCGCCGTGCGCCCGGTGCGGGCCGGAGTGTCTACGACCGTTCGGGCTGCCGCACTCGCAGCCCGCTACACGGGGCTCACGGCCGCCGCCCTGCTTCGCTACCTGTGGGCTGGTGCCGAGGCTGCGATACGACCGGTCCGGCTCGGGGCCTCGGCTGCCGTTCACGCGGTCAGCGTGTCCGCCCGCGCCGCGGGGCAGATGGCCGCCGACGGGCTTGGCGCTTTGGGGAGGGGCCTCCTGTTTGCGCTCAGTCCCGTCGGGCTCGGCGTCGTGACGGTCGCTCAGACTGGCGGCCATGCATCACTCCACGCCGGGCGCGGGACCGCGAAGGCGCTGAGTTTCTTGTGGGAAGGGACGGCGGCCCTCTTCGGGCTGGTGATCGGAAGTCCGTTTGCCGCCGGCCGGACAGCAAAGGACGCGTGGGACGTGGTCCCTGACGTGTGGAAAGCGGGAATCAACCTGGCAATACACAGAAAGGGGATAGCTGCGATGTCGGAATCCAACTTGACAAGGAAGCGGCTCCTGCCTCTGGTGGTAACCGTCCTGGTGCTCTTCACGATCGGCGCAGTGTTGGTCCGGTTTCTCTGGCCTCAGCCGCCGGAGCCCACGGTTGTCGTTACCCACTGGACGACGGGCCACCTCCTGCGGAACGGCTCCGGTCTGCGGCTCTTGCCGCAGATGGCGCAGGAGTTCAACGCTTCCGGGCGCCGTACAAAGGCCGGCACACGGATCGAGGTGCAGGTCTACTACATGGCCGGCGCTGACCAGGCCTCGGAGCTGATCTCCCGGGTGACGCGCAGCGCGCCGTTGGACAGGGAACTACCTAACCCGACGCTGGTCACCCCGTCGGCGTCCCACTGGCTGGTGAACGTCAACCACGCCGCTCGCAGGCCGGTCATTGACCTTACCGATTTGCCCGGCAAGAGCCTGGCGCGCGCATACGTCGGCATCGTCACCTACGCAGACATGGCAAGGTGCCTGGGCTGGCCTGAGAAGGAGATCGGTTACGCCGACATCATCGCCTTGCGTAACGACCCGCAGGGCTGGCAGCGCTACCCGTGCGCCAGGGCCGAGTGGGGGCAGCGGCCCCTGGTGGCCTACACCGACCCAACCACCTCCGACACCGGTCGCGCCGTGCTCCTGACCCTCTACGCCATCGCCGCCACCAAAGCGCCTGACCAACTCACACCGGAAGACGTGAACGACCCGAACGTGGTCGCCTACGTAAAGCGGTTCCAGGGCCTGATAGACCACTACATGGTCGGCACGACGATCCTCAACACCAAGATCTATCAGGGACCTCGCTTTGGACACTTCTTCATCATGCCGGAGGACAACCTCATCCACCTTTATGAGGGGACGGAGACTGCGTTCATCAACGGGAAAGAGGTCACCGCCTCGCCGATTACAGACCAGATGGTCATGATCTACCCCAAGGAAGGCTCGGAACTCCGTGAGAACTGCGCCTGTCTCGTTCAGGCGCCCTGGGTAAGCGACGAGCAGACAGAAGGCGCAAAGCAATGGACGGAGTTCCTACGCGAAGACGCCCAGCAGCGCTCCTTCATGACCGCAGGCTTTCGTCCGGGGACCGACCTCTCCCTCACCGGCCCCGACAGCAGGATCAACGATAAGTACGGGCTGGACCCCGAAAAGCCGGTGACGGTGCTCCAGGCGGGGCGTGTCAACCCGGCAGTCGCCGCGGCCATCGACGCCGCCTGGGAAGACGTCAAGCGGCCCGGGATCGTGACCTTCGTCCTGGACACGTCCGGTTCGATGCTGGGCGTCAAGCTCCAGAGCGCCAAAGATGGCATGCTCCGCGCTCTGGACGCCATGGCCAGGAACAACCAGGTAGGGTTCGTGACGTTTGGAGAGACCGTCAACGGCGATTCCCGGGTCCCGGTGGCCCCCCTGCAGCAAAGCAAGTTCAGCATCAAGGCTGCGGTCGAGAACACTCAGGCGCGTGGCGGGACGGCCCTCTACGACGCCATCAAGGCCGGGATTGACATGACGTGCGCTGCCACAGGCGACCCTGCGGCGATCCGGGGCGTGGTCGTCCTGACCGATGGCCGGGCGAACAAAGGCGACACGAGGCTGCACGACCTCATCACCATGGAGTCCCGCCAGGAATCAAGAATCGTTATCAATCAAGGTCGCGAGGACTCACCGCTACCCGTAGATGACACCGGCAGAAGCGTCGACAAGAAGGACGTGATCGGCACCGGGCTGGCCCTGCAAACGTGCGACAACGTCCAGGTCTTCTTCATCGGGCTTGGCGCAGACGCCGACCTGGAGATCGGCCGGGTGCTCGCCGAAGCAACTGGCGCTGAGTTCCAGGGCGCATCTGAAGAAGACCTTGCGGGCGTGCTGGAGGAGTTCAGCAAGTACTTCTAGCGCTGGAGCCGCGGCGCACGGCGTCATCTGCCGGCGCCGCGGCGGCGCCACGGTCGGCCGACTCGCACCGAGGGTACGGAGGGGCGCTGCCCATTTCGTCGGGCAGCTCTGCCCTCATCGCATGCACAAGAACAACCCCTCTGCTGCGCAATCTCCAACGGAGGGACTGAATACGGCGCGGTGGTA
>CAYWBD010000228.1:0-18048 GCA_964456315.1 uncultured Thermoflexus sp. | reverse complement strand
GGAGGGCGACCTGGGCGTATGCGGCCAGGGTCGGGACGAGCTGCTCGTCACGGAGCGAGAACCCGGAGCGCTGCGGTCCGTTGGCGACGTACAGGTTGGCGCGCACCCGCTCCCCGGCGACGCGGACCCCCAGTAGCGCAGCCATCGGCGGGTGGCCGGGCGGGAACCCGACGGACCTGGGGTGGTCTGAGATGCGGTCCACGCGCAGCGGCGCGTCTTGCGGGCCGAGCACGCCGAGGACGCCGCGGCCAGTCGGCGGCGCGCCAATGTGCGCGACCTGTTCAGGCGTAAGGCCTGAGTGGAACATGCGCAGCACGCGCCCCGCCTCATCGAGCACGGTCACGGCGGCGTAGTCAGCCCCGACGAGGCGCCGGGCGAGGTCCGGCAGAGTCGACAGCGCGTCGCGCGCCTGGGACGCGGCCAACTGCCCTTGGGTGCCGAGAGATGGTGCGCGGGGCCCTTCGACCCGTTCGGCAGGCTCACGGGAACCAGGATCAGGGCGAGCGGTTAGCCCTCCGGTGCCGGGAGCGGGTGCCCACGACGCCGACGCGGGTGAAGGACCCCCAGCGGGCGGGCTTGCCGCGCCGTGGACGACGGCCCGAGCGGCGGAGTTGCGTGGGCGGTCGCCGGTGATGCCCGTGTCTTTTAGGCGGCGGACGTCCGATAGCCGAAAGCGCTGCCACCCACCCGGCGTAGCGCCCGAGGGCTTGAGCTGGCCGCGGCTGACCGCCCGTGCCAGCGTCGAGTGGTGCACCCCGAGCAGTCGGGCTGCTTCGCGCAGGGAGATTTGGGGGTCGGGTGGCAGGGTCGTCATCGCGCTCCTGGTCGGGACTCACGGACGCGTCGGAGCCTACCACGCTGTCTGCGGACGCGGTGCGACGACGCGACGAGCGCCTCCGTGGGGAGGCGCTCTCATGTCATATCGCGGAGCAAGGCTGGGGTCGTGGCCGGTCAGTAGTTCGTCGCCGCCAATGAGCTTTCACCCTCTCCCTGACCCTCCCCCATCGAGGGGGAGGGGACTGGCAGACTGTCCCTAGGCGACCGCCTCTGCATTGTCGGCCCGGGCCGCGATTGCATCACGGACCTGCCGCTGCGCCGTGGCAAGCTCAGCGACGGGGTCGACGCCGGAGTCGAAGTCGCGCTGGAACCCGCACATCAGGCACTGCAGGTACTGGCCCCAGCTGTCGGATGCGTGCTCCACGGTCCCGCTGTTGCAGCGTGGGCAAGCCTTGAAATAGAGCATGGTCACTGTCCTCCTGCCCGCGGCGCCGCGCCTTTATGGCCGGTCCCGGGGGCGCCAGCGTCCGGGCCTCTTGGCCAGGCACGCCGGTTGTAATTGCCGCGTCGTACCGGTGAGGTACGGCCGTTGCGCTAGATACGATGCACCTGCGCTGCTTGCCGATGCATGAGGAGCTTAGTAAGCAAATATCAAGGAACAATGAGGATTTTGGCGCTCTGGCGGACGCTCGTCGACCGGGTCGGCGTCTCCTCTCCCTGGGACGGAGAGGGCTAGGGTGTGGGTCGATGGCCGTTCACAGACGGCGCCGTTCGACCCGTTCGACAGGCTCAGGGGAACCAAGCTCAGGGCGAGCGGGCAGCGCATCGGGCCGTGCGCAGCCCCGGTCGTGCTGGGCCTGTCGATGCACGAACGACTCGGGGCGTGCTGCCCTACACAAGCGCCTCGCCGCGCAGCTTCACGACGCGACCGCCCTGGATAACCGTGTCTGCCTGGTCGAGGTCCCGGATGCGCGCCGCCGGGTCCCCCTTGAAGGAGGCCAGGTCGGCGACCATGCCCGGCTTGATGCGGCCTATTTCAGCGCCAAGCCGTAGCGCCTCGGCGGTGTCCGCGGTGTTGGCGCGTATGGCCTTCCAGGTGTCCCACTCAAGCTCTTCCACATAGGCCCAGGCGTTGGCTGCAGACTTGGCGTGGTCGGCGTATGGCATGCCCATGTCCAGGCCCGCGGTGTAGCGCACGCCGGCCTCGTGCATCTTGTGGATCGTCTCGAAGTGCTCTTCGTCGGTGACCGGGCGGGCCTGGACCGACCAGTGGCGCAGTGGCTCTGGGGTGTTAGTGGGTTTGCGCGCCTCCCGGCCCAGCAGGTGGTGGCCGATGGTCGGGTCCACCCAGATGCCCTTGTCAGCCATCTTCTTCGACGTGTCGTGGTCGTACGACACGCCTTTCTGGGGGTCGGCGTCGAGCCAGCGGGCGTGGATGAGCTGGTGGATACCGGCCTCGACGCAGTTCTTGACGCCCTGCGCCGACAGCGTGTGCGCCACGATGACCACGTTCAGGCGTTCGGCCTCGATGACCGCGGCGCGCAGGGTCTCCACCGGGTACTGCGTGTGGCGCGGGTTCGCGGTGGGCGTGAACATGCCGCCGGTCGCCATCATCTTGATGACCCGAGCGCCCAGCTTGACCTGGCGGCGGATGGCGGTCTTCACGGCCTCGGTGGTGTCGGCCTCCGTGCCGAACATCCAGCAGTGGCCGGCAGTGATCGTGATCGGGGTGCCGGCGCAGATCAGGCGGGGGCCGGGTATCGCCCCGGCCTCAATGGCGGCCTTGACCGGGAACGTGACCTCGTTGCGAGCGCCGATGTCGCGGATGGTCGTGGTGCCGGCCAGGAGCGCGCGGCGCATGTTGTTTGTGGCGCGCATCATGAAGCGGTCGTTATCTTCCGAGAAGATGAGCGCCTGGGCGTCCGGCGTGGCGGAGCAATGCATGTGGCAGTGGGCGTCCACCAGGCCGGGGAGGAGCGAGACGTCGCCGAGGTCGTGCACCTGATCTCGCGCCGCCGCATCGGAGGGCAGCTTCGACTGCGGGACGACGGCGCTGATCTTGCCGTCTTTCACGACTACCGCGTGGTCTGTGAGCCAGCCTGTGAGGGCGGCGTTTGCGACGCGCTTGGCCTTGAAGATGCCGCTGTTGGACACTTGGTGCTCCGACTAGAAACCCCTCTCCCGCCGGGAGAGGGTTTGGGTGAGGGGCGCTGCTTTCGCCATCAGTCCACTCTCCAGCCGGGAGACGGGTGCCCACCCGAGGTGGGCGCGGGTCAGGGGCGCCGCTCACGCTGGCGCCCCAGGTGGTCGCGGCTGCGAATGCTATCGCGCGGCTGGCGCAAGAGCGAACCGGTGTCCGTTAGTCCCGGTACCAGATCTCAAACGGGCCGTCGGTGATGAAGATGCCGGTCACGTCGCCGTCCGCGGTCGCGCCGTGCTCCATGACCTCGCCCTGCGGGAACCACACCCACGTGCCAGGCCCGTACGTGCCCTTGTGCGTCCTGAGCTGCCCCTCGAGCACGAAGATGCCGTGCCCACACGGGTGGGTGTGCGCCGGGTTCACGATGCCCTTCGGGTAGCGGATCATCCTGATCTCTGCGCCCGACGTCGGGTCCTTGCGCAGCATCAGCCGCCCTAGCGCCACGCCGAGCTTCGGGTTGAAGCTCGCCTCCCAGGGCGTGGCGCGGGTGTTTATGACGTACGGCTCCTCGGGCATGTGAGAGACCTCTAGCGGGTGCGGGTTAGTGGTATGGCGTCGGCGCGGCGATGTCATTCTGAGGGCCGGAGGCCCGAAGAATCTCTCTTGTCGTCACCTGGCTCCAGCTGCTGCGGAAATGTCGCGAGGAGAGATTCTTCGCCACCTCCGCTTCGCTCCGGTGGCTCAGAATGACATACCGCCGTGGTCGAACCGGTCACAGCGCCTGCCAGTAGCGGCGGCCCTGGAAGCGCACCAGGCGGCCCCAGCCGGGCCTCGGCAGGTGGCTGGCGAGCACGACCATGTTGTCCCGCTCTGCCAGGTCCAGCATGCTCTTGCGAGACGCCCGCCCCAGCGGCCCGTCGGTGTCGGGGTTGTAGAACTCGTCCGTCTCCGTAACCTGCATCGGCGACCCGATCAAGTCTCCGAGCAGCAGCGCCCGCTCGTTGCCCGACGATATGAGCAGGCTCATGTGTCCGGGCGTGTGCCCGGGCGACGGCAGCGCAGTTACGCCGGGCGCCAGTTCCCGCTCACCGGCCAGGAGGTCGAGCGCGCCAAGCTCCGCCAGCGGCAGCACTGACCGACGCATCGTCTCGCCGCGGGGGCCTGCCAGTATCTCCGGCTTGGTGAAGTGCTCCCAGTCGGCCCCGCCGAAGGCGTACTTCGCCTTCGGGAACGCGGGCCGCACCTTGCCGCCGTCACGCAGCAGGTTCCAGCCCACGTGGTCGCCGTGCAGGTGCGTCAGGAACACGGTGTTTACTGAGGCCGTGTCCACGCCCTTGGCGGCCATGTCGCCGAGCAGCTCCTCTTTGACCGGGAAGCCGAACATGAGGATGCCCGGGCCGTTGCCCGTGTCTGCCAGCACGGTCTTGCCGCGGGAGTGGAACGCGAACACTCCGATGTTGGTGTTGAACCACTCCTGTTTCTGGCCCTTGACCTCGACGTCGGTGTAGCACTCCGGGAAACGGGGCTTGTACTTGTCCCACAGCGACGGCGGCGTCTGCGGGAAGAGTGCGCGCTGGTCGCACGGCTGCACGCCGTCCGAGAGCGCCGTGATGGTGATGTCGCCGACTTTGAGTGTGTGGGCTGGCATAGGAGATGACCCTTTTGGCGCGGGCCCGATGTCCGAGCGGCCCGCGATGTTCGCATGGGCGGCGACGTTCGGATGCGCTGAGATGTTCACGCGCGCCCTGCGACGTCATTCTGAGCGGAGGCCTGGCTGGCCGAAGCGAAGAATCTAGCTCAATCGACGACGCGGCATCTGCGCCAGTCCGGGCGTCGTCCCCTGGCGTCAGTCGCGGCGCGGTTTGAGCTAGATTCTTCGCTCCGTGCTACGCACTCCGCTCAGAATGACATGTCGGCCGGGCACTCGCGTGTGGGCACTTTATCAGGGCTTCTTCACGCCAGGTCCGTCGCCACGCCCGGGACGGCGGAATTCTTCGCTCCGGACGTCCGGCCCAAGCTCAGAATGACATCGTCAACGGCCTGACAACGCCTCAGCCGCTGGCCGGCTGGGCCCATCCGCTACAATGTCGGGCACGAGGTCCGCCAGGCGCGGGCCGCGGGGGAGCTCGGGCAAGCCGGGCTGAGAGGCTCCGACATTTTCTCGGGGCGACCCCATAACCTGATCTGGGTAATGCCAGCGGAGGGAGTGAGTAGTCCAACGAAGCATCGCCCAGACATGGCGGTGCTTTTTGTTTTCGAGACTATCGCCGCGGCGCCCCGCTGGCAACGGTCCGGTGCAATACCGGCCCCAGGCGCGCGCTGCCCTCAGAGTGCAACGGCGCGACGGCGCAGGAGCCGCATATGAGCGACGAACTGGTAATCGCAGGCAAGTCGTTCCGTTCCCGTCTCATGACGGGAACCGGAAAGCACCGCTCGCCTGAGGACCTGAAAGCAGCCGTGGCCGGGTCAGGCACGCAGATCATCACCGTGGCGATCGGCCGTCTGGACCTTTCAGACCCCCAGGCGAAAACGGTGCTTGACCACCTGGACTGGAAGAAGTTCCAGATCCTGCCCAACACGGCCGGGTCGAAGACCGTTGAGCAGTGCCTGCTGACAGCGCGCCTGGCGCGGCAAGTGACCGGCTCCAACTGGATCAAGGTCGAGGTCATCCCAGACTCCCGGTACCTCCTGCCGGACCCGATAGGCACCTACGAGGCCTCCAAGCAGCTCATCAAAGAGGGGTTCGTGGTGCTGCCGTACATTGGCGCTGACCCGGTGCTGGCCAGGCGGCTGGAGGACATCGGCTGCGCGACGGTCATGCCGCTGGGGTCGCCCATTGGCTCCGGTCAAGGCGTGCTGACCCGTGAAGAGATCGCCATCATCATCGAGCAGGCCGGGGTGCCGGTCGTGGTCGACGCAGGACTGGGCGTGCCCTCTGATGCCGCAATGGTCATGGAGATGGGCGCCGACGCTGTACTCGTGAACACTGCCATCGCCCAGGCGAACGACCCCGGCCTGATGGGTGAGGCGTTCCGGCTGGGCGTCGAGGCTGGACGCAAGGCGTTCCTGGCCGGCAGGATGGCGAAAAAGCAGTACGCCCAGGCCAGCAGCCCTCAAGAAGGAATCCCAATCGCCTCGGGACGGGGCTGATTGTCCGCCCCGTCTCCCCGCTCCCCCCGGAGAGAGTGAAGGTGCGCGGTATTACTGCCGGGCGTCCTGGCGCACCTTTAGGGCGAATGGCGGATTGACACCCTGATGCGACCAGCGCTGCCCAATCGTGTCCTTTGCCTCGTGACCGACCGGTCTCGGACCGGCGGCGCCCCAGGACTGGTCCGCGCTGTTGAGCGCGCCGTCGCAGGGGGCGTGAACATGGTCCAGGTCCGGGAGAAAGACCTCGGGCCGGACGAACTGGACGGCCTCGTGTCCAAGATGCGAGCGATCACCACAGGACGCGCCCTCCTCCTGCTGAACGGGGACCCGGGTCTGGCCAGCCGGTCCGGCTGTGACGGCGTGCATCTGCCGGAGAGCGGCGCGGCCGTAGCCGATGCCAGGCGCGCAGTGGGCCAGCACCGCCTCATAGGGAGGTCAGTTCACAGCCTCGACGCCGCGCTGGCGGCTGAGGGCCAAGGGGCCGATTTCCTATTGTTCGGGACTGTTTTCGCGTCAGGCTCGCACCCGGGCGGCCCCACGGCCGGACTCTCCGGCCTGGAGAATGTCTGCCGGGCGGTCCAGGTGCCGGTGATCGGCATAGGTGGCATCACGGAGCTGAACGCAGACGGCGTCGTCCGGGCTGGGGCAGTGGGGGTGGCCGTCATCGGCGCGATACTCGGGTCTGCGGACCCTGAGGGCGCTGCCAGGCGGCTATGGGCCCGGCTCAACCGCGGATGATCTCTACTGCATGATCACAGTCACCATCAACGGCAAGAGTTTCGACCTTGACCAGCCGACTACGGTCCAGGCCTACCTTGAACTAAAGGGGCTGGCTGGCCGCCAGCTGGCCGTCGCCGTGAACGGCGTCGTTTTGGTCAGAGAGGACTTCGCTGCCACGCTCGTCAATGACGGCGACAGGATGGAGATCGTGCGCCCGGTTGGTGGCGGCGCGGGCAGCGTGGGCCCAGGTTCCCGCCTTCCCGCCCGGAGCCCCGCAAGCCTAATTTGGGGGCGGTAACTGGCCTGAACGGGTGGCTCCGCAGCATCGTAGACCATGAATAACGGCGTGCTAGACTCTCGCAATCGCAGGGCAAGCCGGTCGTAGCGAGTACCGTACGGCTTCGCCATCGCCCGAAACCCCGAAACTTGAGAGGACAAGCGGTGCGACTTCCCAGTATTCGGCGACCCCGTCAGGCTTCAGTCGCGCTCGCTGTGGCGCTTGGCGCGCTGGCGATCAGCGCCATCGTCGCGGCGTGTGGCGGGGCGACCACCAGCGACATCTACCGGACCGCTGAGGCGGAGAACAAGGTCGCCAACGCGACTGCGACGGCACAGGCGGCAGCCACGTCCATCGCCAAAGGCGAAACGGCAGGAGGAAGCGCGGGCGACCTGACCGGTGGCCAGGGTGGACTCGCCGGAGCTTTGCGGGCGACTGCCGCGGCTGAAGCCACGGCTACGGCCGCTGCTGGAGGCTCTCAGCCGGCCGCCGCAATAACCGCGACGCCGTCAGCAGCCGACGTCCTTGACGCGCCTCCCGGCGACGCGTTGTCCGGCGAAGTGACGGTGAAGATCGACACGAACGGCCTCTTCGATCCAGCCATCATCAAGATCAAGACCGGGACCAGGGTCACCTGGGAGAACACTGAGCGGACCCAGCGCCAGGCAATTGCTGACCCCGGCCAGGCGGAGCAGTGGGACTCAGGCAACATGGCCCGGCCTCTGGGCTCAAGCGAGAACGTCAAGTTCTCTCACACGTTCACGAAAGCCGGCCGGTTCACCTACGCCTCACAAATTCCCGGGGCAGAGGATATCAAGGGCGTGGTATTCGTCGTCCCGTAGTGATTATCTGATTGTGTTTACATCCCTCGCCCGGCGAGTTGTGCGTTGTCCTGAACTTGGAGAAGCAACGCACCAATTCAACCGCTAACCCTCGCCAAGAAGTTATTCCCGCCAAGGGGAGAGTGGTTTCCCATGCGTCCCCGGCGGACTTGCACCCAAGGGGCGCCTGGCTGGAAGAGGGGATGTAAACGGAGCCGGGTTAGAGCGAAAACCCACAAGACATGACGGCCTCCGGAGCTGTCCGGAGGCCGTTTCGCTTTCTGGTTGAACGCTGCCGACCGTCGCCGGCGCTGCGCTACGTCAATTGGCGCAGCCTGGGGTCCAGCCTGTCCCGCAGCCAGTCCCCCAGGAAGTTCAGCGAGATGACGATCAAGAAGATCGACCCGCCAGGGATGAGGGTCTCCCACGAGGCGAACTCGATGTAGTCGCGGCCGTCGTTGACCATGACGCCCCACGCCGGTGTGGGCGGCTGGATGCCCGCTCCTACGAAGCTCAACACGGACTCGGCGAGGAACAGGCCCGCAGTATTCAGCGTGGCGATAACGATGGCGGTGTTGAGCACGCCGGGCAGGATGTGCCGGATGAGGATACGCGGTCCGGAGGCGCCGCAAATCCTGGCCGACTTGACGTAGTCAAGCTCCCGCAGGACCAGCGCCTGCGCGCGCAGGACGCGCACGAAACCGGTCCAGGCCAGGAGCGCGAGGACGATGACGAGGATGTTCAGGCCGCGCCCGAAGATCAAGGTAAGTATCAGGGCCGTGAGAAGGAACGGCAGCGCGTACCAGATGTCCACGAAGCGCGTGATTATCTCGTCTGTCCAGCCTCCGTAGTAGCCGGATACCACGCCCAGGGTGATCCCAACGGTAGAGCCTGCCACTAGGGCGATCGACACGACCATCAGCGAGATGCGGGAGCCGTGGAGGAGGCGCGTAAGCATGTCGCGGCCCACGTGGTCCGTCCCGAAGAAGTAGAAGTTCCCGGTCACCTCGCTCCTCGCGAACGGGCGGAGGTGCGCATCGGAAAGCTCTCCGATATCGCGCGGGTACGGGGCGAAGATGGGGCCAATGAGAGCGGAGACCACGAGAGCTCCGAGGAAGAACATCGGGATCACAGGGTAGCGGCGCATGATGCGCCAGGAGCCCTTCAGGGGCGACAGCGGCGACCGGCCGGCGCGCCTGTTGGCTGCCGTGGTCTGCGTCGGGGCGAATGTTTCAGCCATCTGTCTCAGCCCTACCTGGCACGGCTCGTGAGTTTGATCCGCGGGTCAATCAGCGCATACATGATGTCCGCCAGGAGGGCGAACACCAGGAACATCAAGATGTAGATAAAGACGGAGCCCAGGAGCAACGGAAAGTCGTTGTCGTTCACCGCGGTGAACAGGGCAACGAAGCCGATGCCCGGCCACGAAAATACGGTCTCGACCACAAGCGCGCCATGCAGCCAGTTGGAGAAGATTATCAGCGCGGACGTAAGGGGCGGGATCAGGGCGTTTCGGAACGCATGTTTCCAAATAACCGAACGCGTGTTGACGCCCTTGGACCGGGCCATCTTAACGAACTCGGAGTCCATCACTTCGAGCATGGACGAACGCGTTAGTCGCATGATCCCGGCGGCGGCGGGCCAGCCCAGCGTGATGCAGGGGAGGATGTAGTAGCTGATGTCGAGGTTCACCGGGCGCGTCCCGGCCGGGAGAGAGAACGGCGTGTCCTTGAGCCACACCGCGAACACGAGTATCAGGACGATGCCCACCAGGAACGGAGGCGCCCCCTGCCCGAAGACCGCGAATGTGCGGCCAATGTAGTCCCAGAATGTTGCTCGTCTCACTGCCGCTAGAACGCCGAGCGGGACGCCGACAATGATGGCGAAGATCCAGCCGCCCACTGCCAGTTGCAGCGTGGCGCCGATCTTGCGGCCCAGGACCTGCGAAACAGGACGCTGCTGGGCCAGCGATATTCCCAGGTCGCCCCGCAATGTGCGGCCTATCCAGGAAATGTACTGGACCGGCAGGGGCTTGTTGAACCCGAACTTTTCGCCGAGGCGGTCCCACTGCTCTTCCGTGATGCCGTACCCGGAGTCAGGGACGAAGAGCTCCCGCGGGTCGTTGTGCAGCTGGATGAGGGAGAAGATGATGACCGTGGCGCCGATGACAGAGATGATCGATGTGACCAGCCGCTGCAACAGGAAGCGTGCCATCCGGATTTGAGTCCCTTCGCACTACCGCCGGCGCTACCCGGCCTCGGACCTGTCTGGGCCTTCGCCGTTACTGACCGTTTGGGCCAGCTGAGATCTTACCTAGACGCCTGAGGCGGACTCCCTTCCGCCGAAGGCCGTCTTGTGAGGCTGTCCTTTGGAGAGCGCGCAAGAGTAAGGCTTCAGGCACTTGTTGCGCAAGCGGCGCGGCCCGGCGCCGGATTGCGCACCGCGCCACGTGACCAGGCCATTTACAGCAGGGGCTCCCCGGCGTTCTCCGGGGAGCCCCCTTGTCTTCCGGTCACTTCCAGAGCAGGCCTGCCCGCCCCGGGATGTCCTTGACCCGTTAGTTGTTCAGTTCCATGAGCTCCGGGTTGGCGGAGACGATCCCGTAGTGCTCCTGGTGCCCCAACCAGCCCTTGATCCTCTTGGTTGCGGCTACGCCCTTCGGCACCTGGGCGATGCCGCCGTAGAGCTGCCAGTAGAACATCCAGTCCGCGGTGGCGTAGTGCATTTGCTCCCGCTTGGCCTTTTCCTTCTCCCTGTTGATGGCGAAGTGCCACTCGGCGGTAGGTACCGACTCAAAGCCGACACCCCAGCCTGGGCGGGAGATGGACGAGTCCACCGGCGGGTAAGGCAGGTCGGTGGGGAAGACGTTCGAGTTCACGTCACCGTTCTTCATTGTGGCGTGGAACTGCTCCCGCTTGCGCATACGAGGGCTGATAACGCCTCCGTAGTCTTCGCGCAGCTGGTCAACCTTGATGCCGATCTTCGTCCACTGCGAGGTGATGGCGTCAGCCATCGTCCCCGATACTTCGCCAACCTCAGCAGGTACCTGGGGGTTGAGGATTATGGCGAAGCGGGTGCCGTCCGCCTTCTTCGGGAAGCCGGCCTGGTCGAGAAGCTTCTCGGCCGCAGCGGCATCGAACTTCAGCTCCCACGGGACGCCAACGTTAACAGCGCCAGCCTTTTTCGGGTCGCGGTTGTTCCAGTTCCACTCACCAGACCAGCGCTTCGGGTCCCAGCCTGGGTACTCAGGGCTGAAGTACTCCGAGTAAAGCGGCGTGCCCAGACCGCCCAGGATGATGTCGTTGATCCCGTTGCGGTCAATGGCCGTGCCCATGGCCAGGCGGACGATGCGGGCCTGTTCCATGTCGTCCATGCCCGCTGGGTTGTCCTTCTCGGTGTACGGGGCCGGCTTGCAGGTCGCGGAGACCGTGCACTTGCCGGTCGAAGCATCGCCCCACGGGTTCCCGATCCACGGGTAGTCCTGCGCTAGCGAAGGCGCAGCCCACGGGTTGAGAGCCGCTCCGGTCCGGGCGTGGAACTCTTCCCACAGGTTGCCGGACCAGATTATGGATATGCCCTGGTACCCGCCCGGCATGGTCGCAAGGTAGCGGATGCCGCTACTCGCGTCCTTGATCAACGCCGGGACCTGCTTGAAGTCCAAGACTGCCAGGTCGGCCGCGCCGCTCTTCAGCATGGCCACCCGGGTAGTTGGCTCAGGGACCTGGATGGTCTCGAACTCGGCGATCTTGGCTGTCTGGCGCCAGTGCTTTGTTACCGCGTGCGATGTGCAGCGCTCGTTCGGGATACACCGGCCCTGGTAGAACGCGCCCGTGCCTACTTCGTGGTCGTTCAGCCACTTCAGGCCCATCCTGTCGAACGCTTTCTTGGACCTCGGGCCGCTCGCAGCGCCCAGCAGGCCGAACTGGGAAAGCGGCAGGCCGAAGTAGAGCGGTGCGACCAGGTTGATGTCCAACGTGTACTGGTCCACGACCTTCGCCGCGAGCAAGACCGAGGCAAAGTCCCCGGCGTCCGGGTGGGTGGACTCAGGGTTGGTGGTTGCGTTGGCAGTATTCAGCCACCAGACCACGTCCTCAGCATCAAAGTCGCCGATCACGAGGCCAGGGGAGTCAGCCGGCGAAATCCACGGAATGCCCTTGCGGAGCTTGATCGTGGCCTTGGTGCCGGCGGGGTCCACCGACCAGCCCTCGGCCGTCCAACCGGCCATCGGGTCGCCCTTGTCGTGCCAGAACAGCAACTCGTGGATTCCCAGGGGGCCGCCCGCGCTGCCGCGGTACGGGCCCAGGAACGGCAGCCCGTAGATGCCTTCCACAAGGTTGACCGCCCAGGTGACCTTGCCCTGCGGCCCGCTAGCGCTGGCTGCTGGCGCGGGGGTCGCTGTCGCCTGAACCACTGGCGCGGCGACTGCGGTCGCTGCGGGCGCAGGGGCTCCGGCTGGCCTGGCCGTGGCCGCGGGCGCCGGCGCCACTGGGGCCTGAGTAGGCGCCGCCGTCGCCGCAGGGGCCGCGTCCTCTCCGCCGCAGGCGACAGCCGCGACGGTCAGGAGGCTGGTCAGCGCGGCGAGCGCGAACAGCCATTTCTTACCCGTCCATTTGTGCGACATACACCCCTCCATTGGGATGAAACTAAGACCGCCAGCCCCTGCCTTTTCAGGCCTGCACCGGGGCTTTGACCGTGCCCTAAAATTAGGGCCGCCCTTGCCTGACAAACAACGTCCCCAAGAGAGACTCCTCTTGCGGACCGTGCATACCGCTGCGTGGATCTGCTGATGCGCCCCGCCGGCGTGCGCAGGACGCGGCGTGCCCGAAGCTACCATGCGCCAATTTGGATGTCAATCAATGTTCGGCGGGCGGATTGGGCGAAACGCCATCGGGCCGGGGGTAAGGTTACGGTGCGGCTAACCCGGGCCCGACGGATTTCGTCGTCAGGGCGCCGTGCTCCAGTCCTTTGAACCGACATGTCCCAGCCGGTCGCCCCACGGTCGCGGGTCGCGCATGAGCGGCGGCGCGAAGACTTAACGTCGCCCAGCATCACCCCGCAGAAGCCTTCAGGTCCGGGCGCTGCTTCGCAATGTGTTCAGCCACCCACAGCGCCAGCGCCTGTATGGTGGGCGTTGGGTTCACAGCCCCCGATGTGACGAACAGCGAACCGTCGACGACAAACAGGTTGTCGACTTCGTGCGCCTGGCCGTGGCGGTCAACTACTGACTGCGCGGGGTCGTCCCCCATCCGGGCCGTGCCCATGAGGTGCCAGCCGCAAGCGCGGAGCAGCGGCGTCGGCAGCACCTCGCGGGCGCCGGCGGTCTCCAGGACCCGGCGGGCGCTCCGCACCCCGTGCTCCAGCATCTTCCGCGTGTTCTGAGACGTCTTGTACCGTACCCGCGGCGCGGGCACGCCGTTTGTGTCCTTGAGCCTGGGATCAAGCGTGACGCTGTTGTGCGGCTCCGGGAGGTCTTCGGTGATCACTGCGAGGATGGCGTTCTTGCCGAAGCGCTCTCCGAACTCCTCGTGGTGGCCTTCTCCCCAGGGGACGGAAGGCACGTTTTGGCCGACCGCAGTCAGCGCCGGGCCCGTGCCCCTGACCAGCTGGAAGCCGTAGCCGCGCACAAAGTCCCGCCGGGCGTCAGTCTCGTAGAACTCGTGCGAGAAAAGGATGTTGCCGATCGCGCCGCGGTACGTCTGCATGTCCTCCTTGAACAGCCCGGTGACCATGGCGACCGGGTGGAACATCAGGTCGTTGCCCACCAGACCGCTGCCGTTGGCCATGCCGCCGGGGTGTTTCTCGGACTTGCTGAGGAGGAGCAGCCTTGGCGTGCCGATGCCGTTGGCTGCCAGGACGACAGCCCTCGCCGCCTGCGTCTGGATGGCGCCCTGAGAGTCGAAATAGCGCGCGCCGGTGGCGCGGCCGTCTGCGCCGGTGGTGATCTCAAACACCCGGCAGCCTGGCCTGACCTCGGCGCCCAGATTGATGGCTTCTGGCCAGTACGTGACATCGACGCTGCCTTTGGCCCTGGTCGGGCAGCCCATGCCGTTGAGCCCGCAGTTGTTGCAGGCCGGCCGGCCCTGGTACACGGTCGAGTTGATGTAGTTGTCAGACGGCCACCAGTGCCAGCCCAGCCGGTCGAACGCCGCTGCCATGCGCACCCCGTCCGGCCCTAGCGGCAGAGGCGGCATCGGCCTCGGCGAACGTGGGGCGTTGGACGGGTCCCCGGCGACGCCGGCGCAGCCCATCATGCGGTCGTTCAGGTCGTAAAACGGCTCCAGGTCGTAATAGGTCAGCGGCCAGTCGTCGGCGACGCTGTCGAGGGACTTGACGCGGAAGTCAGAGGGGTGGAATCGCGGCGTGTGCGCCGTCCAGTGCAGCATGCTGCCGCCGACGGCATTGAACATCAGCGGCGTGATGTCGGACTCCTTGTCGTTGACCGGGTAGTCCTCCGGGCGGCCACGCTTGTTCGGGTCGTAGTTCCAGTCGGAACGCCAGCGCACCTCCCAGTCGGTCCCGTTGGCCGGGTATGTCGCGGGATCATGCCAGCGGCCCTGCTCCAGGCACACCACGCTGAACCCGGCCTGCGCCAGCCGCCACGCCACGGCCGCGCCGGATGCGCCCGCGCCGATGATCAGGACGTCGGCCTGCCCGTTTACTGCCATGAGCCTCCCACGCCACCGCTGCCGTGTCGCAACAGAGGCGGCTAACATACCACGCAGTCAACTCAGAGGCCGCCCGGCGGGAGACCAGTCGCGATGGAAACCGTCCACGTCACGGCACTGCGCAGCCTGCAGCTCAGCATTGCCACCGGCAGCGGCCACACCGTTGTGGCGGACGAGCCACTGGAGGGCGGAGGCGACAACGCCGGCCCCTCGCCGTACGAGCTCCTGCTCTCTGCGCTGGGCGCCTGAACGGCCATCACGCTCCTGCTGTATGCGAGGAGGAAAGAGTGGCCGCTGGATGGCCTTGAGGTTGCGCTTGAGCACAGCAAGGTCCCCGGTGGCGAGCCGGCGCTTGTTGGCGGGACGGGCGGGCTGGTGGACCGCTTCAAGGTGGAGGTGACGGTGCGGGGAAAGTTGGACGAGGACCAGCGCCGGCGACTGGAATACATCGCGGCGAGGTGCCCCGTGCACCGGACGCTGACGGGGCAGCCAGAATTCGTGCAGTCGGTCATCGTGGTCAGCGGTTGACGGTAGCGTCGACCGGGGCGTCGCTAAGGCCGCGTTCACGTCTGCTCGGTAGCCGCTCGCAGCGCCGCACGCACCCGTAGCGCTCGTCGGGCGGCGACCTGGGCCATGGGGACCACCACCACCGGCCCCCGTGCGCCTCGCAGCACGCCGTCGGTGGTGCTGCCGAAGATGGTCCTGCTGAAGCCGTGGGACATCGTGGACGCAATGACGACCCACGAGCCCGGCGATTCCCGCTGGCGACTCAAGATGGCGTGGGCCGGTATGCCGGCCCGGGTGACGGTCTGGACGCCGATCCGGTCCTCCCGTAACTGGGACGCCGACTCCTGCATGCGGGCCGCAGAGCCGCCTCCGGGGTCGGAGCCGACGCGCATCCCATTGTCCTGGCTCCTCCGGGTGACCAACGCAGAAAGCAGAGTGACCGTGGCGCCGGAGGCCCCGGCGAGCGCCGACGCCACGGGCCGCGCCTCGGGCGAGGCGGGGTTGCCACTCAAGGGCATGATGAACTCCGGCGGCGGCGTGGGGGCCAGGACTGCGGTGGTCGCCAGCCGCTCCCGTACGAACAACACTGGGACCGGCGTCGTCCGCCAGACCTCCTCGAGTACCCCCGGGTCCAGCGCCCGCCGCAGCGGCGAAAGGGTGCGTACGGTCATGACCACCATGCCGTAGCCGCCCTCTGCGGCGCGGGACACGATCAGCTGCGCAGCGTGCCCCGTGGCGGTCCCCCACCTGCAGCGCACCCCGCTGGCTGTGACCCGGGCCGATATCTCACCCAGGTAGGCCGAGGCCAGCATGGCCGCCCGGTCGTGCAGCGCGTCTGGATACCTGACCTGGCCCTGCCGGTAGTGGTGGAACGGCTGCCCGGCGTGGACGACATGGAACAGCGTCAGCTCGGCATCCAGCCAGCGCGCCATCATCGCGGCGTAAGGGACGGACGTCTCGGACAGGGAGCTGCCGTCGAGGGCGACGAGGATGCGGTCGAGGCCCAGCTTGCGCGCCTTTTCCAGGGCGCAGGCACGGCAGGGCCCGCCATTGGAGTGGGTGTGCTCGTTCTGCTCTATGCGGGTCTCCCCTCGTCCGGTTGGTGCGCGTTGCATGCAGGGCCAAGCTCAGAGTTCTGAAATGGCCTTTGCGATGAGAGCTGTCCTGACTACGAGCTGGCCGGCGACGATATTCTCGCCCTCGGCGTGCGGCTTGTCGCCGATGGCGCCCATGCCGTCGACAGTGGGCACGCGCATCGCCGCCGTGATGTTGGCGTCAGACCCGCCACCGAAGAGCCGCCGGTCTTCAGTCAGCCCTATGCCCATTTCAGTGGCCATCGCCTGTATCCGGCCAATCAGCTCAGCAGTGGCCGGCGTCCGCTCCATGGGCGGCCGGTGAAACCCTCCGTTGACATTCACTACGGCCCCTTCGAGCACCGGCGTGAGCGCCCGCATCGCCTCGTCGACACGCCGGGCGTGGTTCGCGTCTGGCACACGGACGTCTACAAGCGCCTCAGCGTGGGCGGCGACCGTGTTCCGCGCCGACCCGCCGCTTAGGAGGCCAACGTTGACCGTGGCCCCGGCAGCAGGTTCGGCCAGCGACTGGATGCGCAAGACCTGGTGGGCCAGCTCCAGGATGGCGGACACACCGCGTTCTGGGGCCACGCCTGCGTGAGCGGCCTTGCCGGTCACTTTCACGCTGAACTCGCCGACCCCCTTGCGCCGTGACCTGATGGCGCCGCTGGGGCCGTGCCCGGGCTCCAGCACCATGACGTAGGCTGCGCCCGCGGCCTCGGCTTCGACAATTGGCCTCGAAGACGGGCTGCCGCGCTCTTCGTCGCTGTTGATCAGGAAACGCACCGGGCGCGACGGCCACTTGCCCGCCTCGCGCACCATGCGCATCGCAGTCACGCCTGCCGCGATGCCGCCCTTCATGTCCAGGACGCCGGGTCCAAACAGCCGTCCGCCCTTTTCGGTATACCCCATCCTGGCCAGGGTGCCGAGCGGCCACACGGTGTCGATGTGCCCGATCAGCAGCGCGTGCGGGCCTTGGCCCGGCCAGGCCGCCACGACGTGGTCCCCGAACTCCTCCTGTTTATGAGTCTTGGTGCGGGCGCCGAGGGCCCTGAACTCGGCAGAGAGCGCCGCCCCGAGCCGGTCGTTGCCCGGTTTGTCCGATGTGGGCGACTCTGTCCGGATCATCTGTTCAAGGAGGGTGAACAGCCGGTCACGGTTGGTCTGGGCGAGCGCAAGCCAGTCGGTCATCAGCGCGCCTCAGGGCTACGTGGTGTGGAAGGAGAGGGAGGTTTCGGCTCGGCGCATTCTAGGCCGGTGCCAGCGGCAAGAGGCAGCGACGTCCCGTCTCCCTGCGGGGGAGAAGGTGAGGGACGCGTGTCCCCTCTCTCTGGGAGGGAGAGGGCAAGGGTGAGGGTTGAAGTCCCAGGCCAGGAACGAGGCCCCTCGACAAGCCCTCGGCGAGCGGGCAGTCGGCATCCCGCCCCGAGCGTCAGCCAGCCGCCAGTGCGGCATCGAGGGCAGCCTCGATCTCTACTGCCGGGGCAAAGTTCTCGAAGCGCGCGCTGACGCGGCCATCCCGGCCAATCACGAACGTCCACTCCTGCGAGGTTAGCCCCCACTCTGCGATGTGCGGGGAAATGCGGGCCAGGGACAGGTCGCCCTGGATCTCGTGAGGGTTGTCGTAGTAGTCAATGTGTATGAAGTTCGCCCGGCCTGCGTACTTGTTTTTCACCTCGGACAGCACCTCGACCTGCGGCCCGCAGACGGCGTTGGTGCAAAATGCGGGGCTGGCGAACACGACCACGCTCGGCTTGCCAGAAGCCGCCGCGTCGGCGACTTTGGTCTGGTACAAGTCCGGGTCACGGTGCGTCCCGGTGGTCAGCGGTGTAGCGGCTGATTTTGCGGAAGCGTTGCACCCTGGCCGTGTCGGCATTGCGGTACAGGTGCGCTTCGTCGGCGATGAGAATGTCGAACG
>CAYWBD010000227.1:0-1712 GCA_964456315.1 uncultured Thermoflexus sp. | reverse complement strand
CTCGCGGCGCCTGGGTGAAGCTCGTGCTGAGGCCGCCGACCAGCCCGTTGACCATCTCGGATGTGCTCTTGGTCTGGGTGCCGGACTGGACCGGCGGGGAGCTGCTCGACGGTCGAGCCTGCGTGCCTGACGCTGCCGCCGGACCGGTGCCAGTCGTACGCGACTGCGTGCCTGATGGGCCATTCGGGGCGCTATTGGTCGAGATCTGAGTCGACGGCCTGGCCCCTGTCGCGGCCTGCCCCGGCGCCGCTCCGAACAGGCTCTGGGCGTCGCCGCCGGCCGCGGAGATGGCCATGCCGAACAGGTCGAGCGTAGATGCGAAGAACAGCCCGCCGCCGAGCAGGAACATCAGCACGGCCAGCCCCAGCGCCTTAAGTGACTTCCCGCGCTGTCGCAGCTCGATGTAGCGCACGTCGCGCAGGTCTGAGGCGCCGGAGCGCCGCTGGAACATGTTGCCGCTGACGTAGATGAGCCGGTGCGTGGTCAGCACGAGGCCGTTCTTGACGTCCACGGCGTCGTGGGTGAGGCCGAGGTTGCGGTCGAACGCGATGCGGACCTGCTCTCCGCCGGTGGAGCCCAGGGCTGAGTAGGCCTCCAGGTGCAGAAGTGCGCCGGTCATGGGACCCCCTTTAGGCGACTGGATTCCTGCTTCCGCAGGAATGACGGCTGGCGGCGACGGTGTGTTTCGGCTGGTCGCATGCCGGATGTCGCGCTGGCGTGGTTCAAGGGTGACTTCCCGGCGGCGCGAAAGCGTTGCGCACGCGGCGGTCGGGCGTGAGGGTTGGTGCGCGCGGGCGTGCTGGCGTGCCCGCAGGCAGGGGCCGGGGCAGGCGGGCTGTACGCAGCCGTTCGTCCTGAGCCTGTCGAAGGACGAAGGCGGGCCTAGAGTTGTTGGATTCCTGCTTCCGCAGGAATGACGCCGTGGGCGGGCGTATGCGATACGCCCTACGTGTCGGGCTGGGCAGGATCGCAGGGCGCTGGGCTCTGGGTTCGACCCTCACCCTCGCCCTCTCCCGGCGGGAGAGGGGGTGGCGCCGAGCGAGCGGGTCGGGTGTATGCAGTACGCCCCTACATGACTGGGGCAGGCTCACCGTCCGGCGCGGGCCGCGTTACGATGCAGAGGTGGAGCCACAGTCGTTACTGCGTGACTTTGCCATCATCACGGGTATCGCGGCCGCGGCGCTGCTCGCGGCGCGTCTGCTGCGACAGCCGCCGATCCTCGGCTACCTCGTCGCGGGCGTGATCATCAGCCCGTACACGCTGCCGCAGTTCTCAGTGCTCGAGCTGGGCTCCATCCGCTCCATGGCGGACCTCGGCCTCGTGGTGCTGCTGTTTGCGCTCGGCATCGAGTTCGGGTGGGACCGGATCAGGCGTGTGGGGCTGCGGGTGGTGTTCATAGCCGCGGTCGAGATCACGTTCATGGTGTGGGTGGGGTACCAGGTCGGGCTGGCGCTGGGGTGGACGTCGACCGAGGCGTTTTTCCTGGGCTCTGCGCTGGCCGTATCGAGCTCGGCCGTGCTGGCGAAGCTGCTGCGGGACAGCGGGCAGCTGAACTCAAAGCGGGGCCACCTGATCATCGGCATCCTGGTGATCGAGGACTTCGCCGCGGTCGTGCTGCTCAGCGTGCTGACCGGCGTGGCGGACACGGGGACGTCGAGCGCCGCCGACGTCGGGCTGCTGGCGGGGAGGCTGGCCCTGTTCGCGGTGGCGGC
>CAYWBD010000226.1:0-4696 GCA_964456315.1 uncultured Thermoflexus sp. | reverse complement strand
TGCAGCATGCCCACGTCGTTGGGGTCTACGGCTTCCTTGCCGATCGTGAGCGACTCCACCCTGCTGCCGCCGACTACGACGGCCTTGACGACGCCGCCACCGGCCGTCGCCTCTGTCCGCATCTGGGCGACTTCTTCCTGGACCTTGTTCAGGCGCGCCTGCATCTGCTGCGCCTGGAGGATCATCTTGCGGCTGACCAACGTTGACCTCAGATCTATCTGCATGCCGGGCCCGCCCTGCTGGCCAGAGTGCCTCCGCACGGCACATTAGCGTATCAACGGGCCGCGGCCTGCCGGGGCGGTGACAGCGCCGATGACGACGCAGGCTGCGCCAGCCGGGATCGGCAGCGTCGCGCCTACTGTTTTGGCGCCTCGTCGTCCCCGACGATGCGCGCCCCCATCGCCAGGGCCGCCCGGACAAGAGCGCTCTCCGTAGCTGCGGGCTGTCCCGGAGCCCCAGTCCCGCCGTTGGCGTCGTCGGCCGCGGTCACGACAGTGAGAGGCCCGCCGTAGGCCTCTGCCACCGCGGCGTCGAGCGCCGCACGGTTGCGCGCATCCTGAAGCTCAAGCTCGACATTCTCGCGCGACGACTTGTGCTTGAAGCGCAGCACCAGTTTCCCGCCTTCGGGCTCGGTGACGTCCGCAGCCTTGAGCAGCGGACCCAGTGTGTATTTCTTGAACTTGGTGCGGCGGAGGGCGTATGTGACCTGTGCCCACTTCTGCTCAGCCGGTGTAGCAGCGCGCCTGGGCGCCGCGGGGGCTCCATCATCGCCAACCGGGTTAGTGTGAGGGGGCCCGGGCCTGCGGGCCGGTGAGGGAGGGCCCTGCCTGTAGTCGGAAGTGCCCGGCCGGTAGTCACCGCCGCCTTGCCTCGAACGTGGCGCGCCGGTCGAGGGCCCCCTGGCAGGCGGGGCGGTCGTGGCTGGCCCGGACGCCCGGGGCGCGGCCTGGACCGGCGCGGTCGCATGGGCTGCCTCCGGGGCCACGGTCGCGTGCGAGCCGACTGCCCGCAGGACAGCAAGTTCAAGCGGCAGCGGCGACGATGACGCGTCCTTCATGTCGGCCTGTCCCAGCGCCGTCAGCGCCTGGAGGGCACGGTCCATCTTCGCGGCGCGGCCCGCGGATTTCATCGCCTCCAAAACCTCTGCAGAGTGGCTCAGCGCGTCCTGCACGCCTGCTTTCAGCAAGACAGCTGCGCGCAAGGCGTCCACGGCGCCGGTACGCAGCGCCCGCAGGTCGGCGCCTCGTGCAGCTTCGCGGTTGACCACACTGAGCGCGCGGGCGGCGTCACTTCCTAAGAGTGCAGAGGCAAGTTCAATCGCCGTGGCCGTGTCGCCGATGCCCAGCAGCTCCCGCGCTTGAGACGCCTTGATCTCCGGCCTTGTCGCGTCGTCCCGCCCCCCGAGGCCCCCGTAGGAGACAGCAAGCTGCTCCAGCACGTTTTCAGCGTCGCGAAGGCTGCCCCAGGCGCCGCGGGCGATCATCTCCAGCACCTCGGGTTCGCACTCGATGCCCTCTGCCCCGCAGACCTCGGCCAGCCGGTCGATCACGTCCTCGTTGGAAAGACGCCGGAAGTCATAGCGTTGGCAGCGGCTGATGATCGTCGCCGGCAGCTTGTGGACGTCCGTCGTCGCCAGGACCATTACGACCCTGGGCGGCGGCTCTTCGAGGGTCTTCAGGAGCGCGTTGAAGGCAGCGTCCGTCAGCATGTGGACTTCGTCGATGATGTAGACCTTCCAGCCGCCAGCAGCCGGCTGAAACCCGACCTTCTCACGCAGGCTGCGGATGTCATCGATGCCGCGGTTTGAGGCGGCGTCTATCTCGATCAGGTCCAGCATCCGGTCTTCGCGGACCGCGACGCAGTTCGCGCAGGTGTTGTCGGGCTCGCCGTCCACGGGCTTCAGGCAGTTGAGCGCCTTGGCCAGAATGCGCGCAGTGGACGTCTTGCCCACGCCGCGCGGGCCGGTGAACAGGTAGGCATGGGCGACCCTGCCCGTTGCCACAGCGCGCTGGAGAGTCGCTGAAATATGCTGCTGGCCCGACACCTCCGCGAACCGCTGCGGCCGCCACTTGCGGTAGAAGACTTGGGAGTCCGTCATCGGGCGTCGGGCCGGGGCGCAGGCGGACGCCGCCTGGCGGCTACGCCAGGCGCTGCGCGTTTGCGACGACCGGAGAGCAGGGCGTCGACGATGCGGTCAGTCTTTTCGAACATTGCCCGTTCTTCGTCTGGCACGGCGTGGTCGTAGCCGAGCAAGTGGAGTGTGCCGTGGACCGTCAGCACCGTGAGCTCGTGCACGAGAGAGCTGCCCACCGATGCCGCCTGGGCCGCTGCCGTTGGCAGCGAGATCGCGATGTCGCCGAGACGGCCCGTGTCGGCCAGGAATCCTGCGTCTTGCGCTGGGGGTTTGCCATTGTGCCAGCCCGCGGTCTCGTTGAACGACAGCACGTCGGTAACAGCGTCCTCGCCATTGAAACGCAGGTTCAGTTCACGCAGGGCCTCGTCGGTCGTGAGCAGCAGCGTGACCTCGCCGGAGCCGGAGGGGTCCTCGGCTGCCAGGGTGGCCTCGGCTGCGTCGGCCATCTGGCGGAGGATGTCAGCCGCCTGATAGAGCCGGACAGTGGCTTCGACCATGGCTTCGACCCTGTAGCGTTTTGGCTTGTTGACGGTCGGCATGGGAGGCGGAAAACGTGGCGCCGCGGCCACTGGCGAGTGAGTTCAAACCGAGATCAGCCATCCTAGCACAGGACGGGCGTCATCCGGCCTCGGCCAGTCAGGCTGTGGAGGTCCTGGCGCGGGCCGCATTGGCGGCCTCCTCCTGGAGCAGGCGCAGGCGGCTGAGGAGAGGCGCGTAGGCTGGGTCATCGTCAGTCAGCTCATGGGCGGCCCGTGACGCCCGCGCCAGGGCCTGCTTGACCTCCGACGCCCGCAGCTGGCCGACCTCCACATAGGTCCGGGCCTCCAGGAGCCCGCCTAGCACCTCATCGCCGATCCGGCGTGACGCCTGGCGTTCCCGCGCCGCGGCCGCCACTTCCTCTGCGAACGCGATCGCGGACTCGATCTTGTAGAACAGCCCTGACTTCCGCGTGCTCACTTTGTTGTGGCCCCTTGGTCGTCTCGCGCAATGGCCGTCATTCGTGCCCGCCAGAACAGCCACGCCAGGGCTGCGACAGCCGCGCCGAGAGCGTCGGCGACGAGGTCCAGGCCGCTCGATTCGCGGCCCGTCACGTAGGACTGGTGCAACTCGTCTGTGACTCCGTACCCAACTGCGAGCATGAATGCGAGGGCGGCTGCCTCAAACCCGCGGGTGCCTCGGCCTTTGCGCCAAAGCTCACCCAGCGGCCTCGCCAGCAGCAGGCTGAGCACGAAGTAGAGCACTCCATGAACGAAGTATGAGCTTCCCGGCAGCCACGAGACAAGGCGGCCAGCCTGCTCAAAATCATCCGGCGGCCGGGATGACAGCCTGAATATGAAAGCCATCCATAGCAGCGGCGCTGCCGCCAGGGCCGCTACCCGCCAGCGCAAGCACGGCCCCGGCGCTCAGGCGCCACGAATACGCTGCTTGACGGTTGGCCGGAGCGGGAGGGCGGAGTCTTCAACTCTTCTTGGCCCATTCCGTGTCAAACACCCGCTTCATCTCGGTCCACCAGTCGCCGGGCCCTGCTTCCGGGACCTTCTGCTGGAACGTCATCATGAGCTCGTTCCACTCGACGGACTTCTTCGACTTGGTGTACTTCTGGAAGTCACGCTTCGGCTCGAAGCTGTCGGGGACCTTGCAGTACATGAACAGGTGGTTGCCAACGCGGAATATCTCCATCCGGCCGACGCCGTTGGAGCGCAGGTCAGCCAGGACCTCCGGCCACACATCCCGGTGGTACTTCTCGTAAAGCGCGATGGTCTTCTTGTCGTCTTTCAGGTCAAGCGCGAGGGCGATGGTCTTCATGTGTGGCTCTCCTAGGCTGATGCCTTGCCCCTCAACCGGCCGGCGCCATAGCCTACACTTTCGCCCGGTATCCCCTCTCCCTGGGAGGGAGAGGGCGAGGGCGAGGGTTGAAGCGTGGCCAGGAGTGTCGCCTTTCGACAATCTCAGGACGAACGGTGGCGCTCGCCGGTGTCAGTAGTCGGGAGACAACAAAGTGCAACGCGTTGGCTTTCTGCTCAAAGTCAAGAATGACCCGGCATTGCAGGCCGAGTACAAGAAGCACCACCAGGCCGTGTGGCCGGAGATGCTGGACGCCCTGCGACGGCACGGCTGGCGCAACTACTCGCTATTCATGCGCCCGGACGGCCTCATGTTCGGATACTGCGAGGTCCCGGTCAGCCTGCAGTCGTGCCTGACGGCGATGGCGTGTGAGGACGTGAACCTGCGCTGGCAGGAGCTCATGAAGCCCTACTTTGAGGCTCCGGCAGGCGCGCGGCCCGACCAGAGCATGGTCGAGTGCCACGAGGTCTTCTACATGCAGGGCGCCGGGTACCGACGGGCATCCGCCCGGCGCATGTGCTTCCAGCTCACCGTCAAGGACGACCCGTACTCCGTCGCGGAGTACAAACGCACGCACTCCGCCGTCTGGCCAGAGATGCTCGCCGCGCTCACGCGCCACGGCTGGGGCAACTACTCGATCTGGATGCGCAGCGGCGCAGGCGTGTCGCAGCCTGGTGCGGTTGGCCAACAAGAGGCGCGCGCAGGAGCAACGCCCGG
>CAYWBD010000225.1:0-7785 GCA_964456315.1 uncultured Thermoflexus sp. | reverse complement strand
AGTCGTCCGGGATAGAACGTCCGGCTCATTTGAAAGGCAAGAAGGTCGGCTACCCGGGGATAGCGTCAAACAAAGGCATGCTGGAGACGATGCTGCAGGCCGACGGCCTGACGCTGGAGGATGTGCAGCTTGTGGACGTGGGGTTCGACCTGGTACCTGTACTGCTGGGGGGCACGGTCGATGCGGTGCTGGGTGCGTACTGGACGCACGAGTCGGTCTTGGTCGAGCAGGAAGGCCACCCGGTGAACGTGATGCGCATGGAGCAGTGGGGCGTGCCGGACTTTTATGAGCTGCTGCTGGTGGCTAGCGAGAAGACCGTCGCAGAACGGCCTGATTTGGTCCGCAAGTTCGTGAAGGCGTTCGCTCGCGGGTTCGAGGCGGCTCTGGCAGACCCGCAGGGTTCGATCACTACGCTGTTGGCCGCCAACCCGGAGGTGGTCAACGAGGCGCTGGAACGAAAAGGCGTGGAACTCCTAAAGCCGCTATGGGTGGCAGAGGCGCCCCGCTTTGGCGCGCAGGACCCGGCGCGGTGGACGTCATTCGTGGACTGGATGCGCTCGCGTGGCCTCGTCCGCCAGGACTTGACCCCACAGGGCGCGTACACCACTGAGTTCCTGGAGGCCGAGTGACATGGGAGTTGCGCTCGTCGCAAACTATATGTAAGCTTCCGCTTTCATTCGCCCGCGCGCCCGCTTGGGGGTACCCTTGCGGCGCACGGACAAGAGTTAGCAGAGCGGCAGGCGCCGGTTGGAGGAATGAGCATGGATGGAGCTCAAGCGATGACTGCGGCGGTCAAGGCGTCGCACGACTGGTACAACGGCACGGTCGCCGACGTGACCGGAGCCCAGGCCAATTTTCTGCCGAGCGGAGTCTCTCACCCCATAGGCGAGACGATGGCTCACGTCGTGCAAAGCGAGGACGGCATCGTGAACGGGATGCTGCGCGGCCAGAAGACCATCTGGGAAAAGGATGGCTGGGAGAAGAAACTGGGCATTCCCAACATGATGATGCACGACACCAAAGGGGCGCGAGCTCTGAAGCTTGACCCCAAATCGCTCGGCGCCTACACGCAGGTCGTGCAGGCTTCGACCATGTCGTACCTGTCCGGTCTCAAGCCGGCGGACCTGGACCGGATCGTCGATATTGGCGGTGACATCGGCAAGCTCCCAGTGGGTGGCGTTCTGACGATGCTGCTCGTAGGTAACACGTTCGCCCACACTGGCGAGATCTCTGCGATCAAGGGCATGCAGGGCGCCAAGGGGTACCCGTTCTAAAGGTCACCCAAAAATCCTGGAGCCGAACAAAGACGGAGATCCTGAAACAAGTTCAGGATGAAATATTCTGGATGGCCTCCAGACCGGAACGGGGACGGAACGATATGAACAGGGGCACGCCCAAGCGTGCCCCTGTTGCTTGATGGCAGCAACGCAGGCTCGTTGGCGTCAGGTCCGCGATGGGTAAAGCAGGTGACCGGTGTACCCGGTGTTTGGCACCTGGTAGATGTGGCCGGTCGCGAAAGTGACGAATAGGGTGTCCAAGCGCGCCCCGCCATACGTGCAGTTCGTCGGCCGGTCAGCGCCGTCGGGGACGCGGCGGGACTTGATCACCCGGCCGTTGGGTGCGAACTCGTAGAGCATTGGGCCGGGGCCAGCTTCGCGGTAGCCGGCGGTGGCGATGATTGTGCCGTCGGTGGTCATGCACATGCCGTCGACACCGCGATACGGGCCGAAGTCGTGCATCACGGCGTGCGCGCCAAGCCCGCCGTCCGTGTTGACGGGGTAGGCCCTGAGCTGCCGGCGGTGCGGCGGGCGCGGGCTTTCTGCAATATAGAGGGTCTTCTGGTCCGGGGAGAACAGCACTCCGTTTGGTCGCTCGGTGTCGAACGTGGCCCGTGCGACGACCCAGGACCCGCCGTAGACCGGGTCGGCCCGCCAGACCGATTCGTGGTCTAGTTGCATGGACCTGCCGCCGTAGTTGGGGTCGGAGAAGTAGATGCGGCCGTCCGAGTCGATGGCGAGATCGTTGGGCTCGTTGAACTGCATGCCGGCGGAGTCTGCTGCGACGACCGCTGTCGGCGCGCCCTTGTCATAGCGCACTAGGCGACGCCCGCCACCCTCACAAGCAAAGAGGCGGCCAATGCGGTCGAACTGGAGTCCGTTGGCGCCGTTGGTATCGGTGCGCCAGGCCACCGGTGCGGTCTGTCCTGGCGACCACGCCCACACCCGGTTGGCCGCGATCTCGGTGTACAGCAAGGCCTTGCCGTCCCATGCGGGGCCCTCGGTCAGGCCGTCGTGCTTGGCGATGAGTTCCCACGTCCAGTCAGGCATGAATGTGCTCCTTTGGCGCGTGTGCGGTTGGGAGGTTTCCCAGGCGAGAGAGAGGTTCTTCGGGCCAACCGCCTCGGATGATCACCTAAGAGAGATTCTTCGGCCCTTCGGGCCTCAGAATGACGCGAGATCGCGGCGAGGCCCTAGTTTGGGTAGAGCAAGTAGCCCTTCAGGCCGGTGTCACGCACCCGGAACAGGTGGCCCTCGATGCTGGTCACGTACAGGTCAGCGCCTGCGAACGTGCAGTTCGTGGGCCGTTTGCACGGCGCCGGGTGCGTCTCAACTATGCGGCCGCTGGGCTCGAACACTGCGATCATGCCGCCGGGCCCCGACACCTCCCAGCCACACGTGGCGACGATGAGGCCGTCGGAGGTCAGGGTCATGCCGTCGATCCCGCGGTGTGGCCCGAAGTCGTGCAGCACGGTGTATTTGCCCAGCGTGCCGTCCGGGTGGACGGGGTAGGCCCGGAGTTCCCGGCGTTCACAGGCGCGGTAGTCGCTCTGCGCCACGTACAGGGTCTTGTAGTCCCGGGAGAACAGGAGGCCGTTGGGGCTGGTGGTGTCGAACGTCTTCCTGACGCACGTGTACGTGCCGTCGGGCTGGGGTTCTGCGCACAGGATGGACGAGTGGTCGAGCTCGTAGTCTGGTCCGACAAGGCCGGTGGGGTCTGAGAACCAGACGCGTCCGACGGGGTCGATGGCGAGGTCATTGGGGACATTCAAGCGCCGCCCTTTTAGGCGGTCGGCGACGATGTGCGTCGTTCCATCAGGGTCATAGCGCACGACCCTGTGTGCGCCGCCTTCGCAGGCGAAGAGGCGTCCATGTGAATCGAAGTTGAGGCCGTTTGCCGCGTTGGTGCCCGTCCGCCACCCGCTGATGACGCGTGTTGCGGGGTCGAGGCGCAGGACGCGGTTCATGGTGATGTTCGTGAAATAGAGGTGGCGGCCGTCCCAGGCCGGGCCCTCCGTGATGGAGCCTATCGGGGGGAAGGCATCTTCAAATGTCCAGGGCAATTGCCACCTCCCATCTGTGGGCTGCGAGTCTCGGGGCGCCAGAGAAGTTGGCCAATTATGCGGGCGCGGGCGGCGCTGTGACGGCCGTTGCCGGTTACGGCCCGCGTTAAAAGTTCACCGGTTGTTCACCGTCGAGATGGCCGGGCTGCTTGCACGCTGCCCTGGTGGCCGATACATTGCCAGCGCGTCGCAGCGCCGCGGGCACGGGGCGGCTGTTCATCCTGCCGGAGTGGTTCCGGCGGGAATTGTGGAGGCCGGAACGATATGAGGAAGCTAAAACTGCTCGCGATTATGTCTCTGCTCGCACTTGCAGTTGGTATGACCGCTGGGGTCGCGGTCGCCGATGACGACGATGGTGGAGCGTACAAGGCCACTTTGCGTGGCGCGAATGAGGTGCCCGCCAGGGCGACGGCTGCGCGCGGCGTAGCCACGTTCCATCTGGGCGGCGATGAGGACGACGACGATGAGGACAGCGGCGCGATGAGCCTGCGGTACAAGCTGACCGTGTCCCGCATCACAAACGTCGTTGCTGCTCACATTCACTGCGGTCCAGTTGGGATCAACGGCCCTGTCGCGGTCGGCCTGTACGGGAACGCGCCGGCAGGCGGCGGTCCAATACAGGGCACGATCGCAAAAGGGACGATCGACCTGACCGGTCTGTTGTGCCCGGCTAGCTCACCTGCAGGCCTCGCTGGCATGTCGCTGCTCGCCGCCATGAACGCCGGGATGACCTACGTCAACGTCCACACGAATGACGGTGTGGGCGCCACCAACACCGGGCCGGGTGACTTTCCGGGCGGCGAGATCCGTGGCCAGGTCATCGTTCTCGACGACGACGACGACTAACCTGGACTGAGGTTGTTGAACGACCCGCGGGCGGACGAGGTAATTCGTCCGCCCGCTTCGGTTCACGGGTCAGGCGTCCATTTTCCGGGCCAGGTCCAGGAAATCGGTCGCCACCACGTCGAACTCGCCCTCGGCCGCGGTGTCCGATGGCTTCGTCGGACCGTACTCCGTTGGCCGGTGCACGAACCCGGTCCTGAGGCCGGTCGCGGCCGCAGCACGGAGGTCGGACGAATGCGCCGCCACCATCATGACGCTGGCGGGCACGGCGGCCAGCAGCTCGCAGGCACGCAAGTAGGCGGCGGGGTCAGGTTTGTAGCGGCCGGCAAGCTCCGCCGACAGCACGAGGTCCCACGGCAGCCGGGCGGCCTTCGCCATGTCGGTCAGCAGGCGCACGTTCCCGTTGGACAGCGGCGCTATCAGGTAGCGGCGCTTCAGCCGGGACAGGCCTTCGACCGCGTCCGGCCACGGCCGCAGCCGGTGCCAGGCCTTGTTGAGGTCAGCCCGGGCTGCCTCATCAAGCCCGCCCAGCCCGTAGCGTGGGAGAAGTTCATCAAGCCGCTTCCGGTGGATTACATCTACGGGCGTCCACGGCCACTCCCCGGCGTTCACACGCTTCATGCCGTCGTGGTAGCCACGGCGCCACTCGTCAGCGAAGGCCGGCCAGTCGCCTCGCACTCCTGTGGCCCTCGCGACAGCTGACACTTCTGCGGTGATTGAGGTCCTCCAGTCGACAACCGTGCCGAACACGTCAAAGACGAGGGCCTCGATGCTGCTCGTGGGGACTGCCAAGGGTGACCTCCGGGGTCGGGGTGCGACCGGCCGAGATTCTAGCCGCTATGCTTACCCGCCGGAGGAGACATGGCGATCTACCTGACTGAGTCGGAAGTTGGCGATCTGTTGGATATGCGGCTGGCGCTCGACGCGCTGGACGACGCCTTCAAGGCGCGGGCCCGCGGTGAGGCGTTCAACCTGCCCCGGCGCCGCCTGCCGGTCGCCAGCGGCACCTACCACCTGATGGCGGCTTCCTGGCCTGCCAGGGGCGTCGTGGGCCACAAGTCGTACACGGCATCCCGGAAGGGCGCCGCGTTTCACGTGATGCTCTACGACGCTGCGGGTGCGGGGCTGCTGGCGGTGATCGAGGCGAACCGCCTTGGCCAGGTGCGGACTGGCGCAGCGTCTGGTCTGGCGACGAGGTACATGGCACGGGACGACGCCGCAGTCGCCGCAGTGATCGGGTCTGGCTACCAGGCGGAGACGCAGCTGGAGGCCGTCGCAGCCGTACGCAAGCTGACTGCGGCGCGGGTCTACTCTCGCACGCCGGAGAAGCGGGCGGCGTTCGCGGCGAAGATGTCTGCGCGGCTGGGAATACCAGTCACAGCTTCGGCGAGCGCGGCTGAGTGTGCGCGGGGTGCGCTGATCGTGATCACGATGACCAACTCCGCAGAGCCGGTGCTCACCGGGGACATGCTAGAGCCGGGGATGCACGTCAACGCCGCGGGTTCCAATTCGTGGCTGCGCCGTGAGCTGGACACTGCCGCAGTGGCGCGTTGCGGGACGGTGGTGGTCGATGACATGGAGCAGGCGAAGCTGGAGTGCGGGGAACTCATGCGGGCGGCGGACAGCGGGCACTTTTCTTGGGACAAGGCTGTGCAGCTTGACCAGGTCGTGTCCGGCCAGAGGCAGGGCCGGAAGGGGCGCGACGAGATCACGCTGTTCGAGTCGCAGGGGATCGCGCTCGAAGACATTGCGGTCGCAGAGCGGGTGTACCGGCTGGCAGTCGAGCGCGGGCTGGGCACGAAGCTGCCTTAACGGGGCCGCTTCGCCGGCGCCTGGCGTACCATTCCGGGCTGCCGCGGGCTCGAAACCATTGCCCTGCCCTGACATAGTCGGCACTGCCCCACTGTCCCCAGGAGCGCCTGTAAGGAGAACACTCCGATGGCTCTTGATTTTCTGAAGGTCAAGGACAAGGACGCCGTGCTGGTACCGGCGAAGACGCTGCGGGCGCAGACGGTGGCGATCTTGCGCGCCGTCGGCACGCCCAAGCGGCACGCCGAGATCACGGCCGACATCCTGATCAAGTCAGACCTGTTCGGTGTGGACTCGCACGGCTCCGGCAACGTCGTGAACTACGCGACGCAGATCCAGAAGAAGCGCTACACCGTCCCGCAGGTCGTGCAGGTCATCTCAGAGTCGGCGTCTGGCGCAGTGATCTCGAACGGGAACGGCCTGGGGTTCGTCGGCGCGCACCGGGCGATGGAGATGGCGATCGAGAAGGCGCGGGAGGTCGGCGTGGGCATGGTGTCGGTCCGCGACGGGCACCATATCGGGATGGTCGGGTACTACCCGCTGATGGCGATTGACCAGGACATGATCGGCTGGGCCATGACCAACGGGGCACGCAGCGTGCGGCCAGCCATGGCGGCGCAGGCGCGCCTGGGCACGAACCCGATCGCGTTCGGCGCGCCCGCAGGTGAAGAGAAGCCGTTTCTCTTCGACGCCGCCACGAGCACCGTGGCCAGCGGGAAGCTGGGCATCGCCCGACGGCTCGGGGTGAAGATCCCAGAGGGCTGGGCTGTGGACTCGGAGGGCGACCCCATCACGGTGCCCCCGCCAGACCGCAACGAGATGTGGTCGCAGAACCCGCTAGGCAACACCCGCGAGCAGGGCGCACACAAGGGCTACGGGCTGGCGGTGATGGTGGACATCCTGACTGGCGTGCTGTCCGGCGGCGGGTTTTCCGCACAGCAGGCCAATGGCGACAACCAGACCTGGTGCGCGGCGATAGATGTGTCGAAGTTCCGGCCTCTGGACGAGTTCAAGGCGCACATGGACGAGATGGTGCGCGAGCTGCACGCCACGCCGGCAGAGCCGGGCGTGAAGAAGGTGCTCGTGGCCGGGGACCCGGAGTGGGAGAACGAGGCGGACCGCAGCGTGAACGGGATACCGCTGCACAAGTCGCTCGTGGCGTCCATCAGCGCAAAGGCCAAGGAAGTTGGGGCCGAGGTGCTGATCTGAACCTCGGTCGCGCATCGCCTCGTCACCCCGCCGTTCGGCCCTCCGACAAGCCCCCGCCCTTCGACAGGCCCAGGGCGAGCGGGCTGGCTTCCGGCGACTCGCCCGTGCGCGTGGTAGCCTCGGCATCATGACAGCCCAGAGTAATCACCCTACGTCGCCGGTGCGTGTCCGCCTTGCGCCCAGCCCTACCGGCGCGCTGCACGTCGGCACGCTGCGGACCGCGATCTACAACTGGGTCCTCGCCAGGCAGACCGGGGGGCAGTTCCTGCTGCGCATCGAGGATACGGACCAGGCACGCCTCGTCCCCGGCGCCACCGAACAGATCATGGAGAGCCTGCGTTGGCTGGGCCTGGACTGGGACGAGGGGCCGGACATCGGCGGGCCGCACGCGCCGTACGTGCAGTCCCAGCGACGTGCGCTTTACCATGCCGCCGCTGCCCGCCTGATTGAAGCCGGCCTGGCGTACGAATGCGACTGCTCCACGGAACGACTGAGCATGCTCCGGGAGAGGCAGACCTCGGCGGGCCAGCCTCCCGGGTACGACAACCGCTGTCGCAGCCGGGCACCGCAGGAGCTACGGGCGT
>CAYWBD010000224.1:0-13413 GCA_964456315.1 uncultured Thermoflexus sp. | reverse complement strand
CAAGACCACGCTACTCCGCATCGCAGACCGCCTGTCGCCAATCGGCGTCGCCGACGCCCATTGTGACATCCCGTGCGGCATATACGATGCCCGCGACGCCATCCAGGCGGCAGAGACTGTCGTGAAGATGACCAGCCTGATCAAGGACCTGGAGGCCAAGGGCCTGAAGACCGCCGAAGACCACATGCAGCTCGCCCGCTACACCGTGGTCAAGGAAGAGCACGCCCGCAAGGCCAAGAGCGACATCCTCATCATCTGGACCGACTACTTCAACCCCAAGCGCATGGCCGGCCACCCGGACCTCCACGAGATGGTCTGGAACGCCTGCAAGCTCGGCTCCTACGTCAAGTCCCACGCTGACCTGGCGAAGGCCAATGAGTTCAAGGCCGCGCTGGAGAAGATCGGCGACATCTTTGCCGCCGCCAAGAAGGCCGGGCTGTAACCGATCGGCCCTCTCCTACCGGGAGCGGGTTCGGGTTAGGGACTCCTGCCTATCTGACCCTCTTGCCCTCTCCCGGTGGGAGAGGGTTCGGGTGAAGGACTTCTGGCAACAGAGGCCCGGATGTATGTCCGGGCCTCTGCATTTGGCAGGCGTTCAGCGGTCAGAAGGGGTCTCCGCTCTTGGCCACCACTCAGCGGGGTAAGTTCTACTTCATGGCCTTGACGCTATGCGAAGCGCAAAACTCTTCGTAGTCGGGCACCTTCTCCTTGACCACGTAGAGAAAGTGGTATGCGCCCATCTCGCCGAGGAATTTGAAGTCCCTGCGGAGAGATTTCACCAGCGAATCGAAGTCGGGCTGAGACCGCAGGTACTTCTGGAATGAGCCGTGCTTGTCGTCCAGCTCGATGAGCTTGCGGGCGTTCCCGACAACGCCCTCGATCTTTCGCCTGTTGCGGATGACCCGCGTGTCCTCGGTGAGCCTGGCGATCTCGCCCTCGGTCATTCCCGCCACTGCACCGGCGTCGAAGTTGTGGAACGCTTCGCGCAACCCAGGCCACTTCTTGTCCACCACCGCCCAGGAGATGCCGGACTGAAACACTGACTTGCTCATGACCTCCAGGTAGTCGCCGAGCGACCTGGGCGTGATCTGCTTCGGCGCACCGTGTTCAGCCGGCGCCATAGTTGACTCCTTGTCTCAAAGCTCGGGGCCTGCAGATCAGCCGTACCGATCGTACTTGCGCTCATCCTCGACGGTGCGGACCTTGCGCATCGGGAACGGCTTGTAGGCGTGCTGGGCGAGTTTGGCCTCGTCAACATCAACACCCAGTCCCGGCGACTTGGGCAGTTCGATGTAGCCACCCTCGACGTTCAGGTACTTCGAGCAGACCGCCCGGGACGCCTTCTCTACCCCGATGGCGTACTCGTAAATCAGGAAGTTGGGCATCACCGCCGAGGCGTGGACTGCTGCCGCGCAGCCGACCCCGGTGCTGTTCCAGCCATGCGGCGACACACCGATGAAGTAGGGCTCCGCCATCGCCGCGATGTGGGTGAGCTCGAGGATCCCGCCCGTGTTACAGATGTCCGGGTTGATGATGTCCGCGGCGCGCTTCTCGAACACTTCACGGAACTGGGCCCGCGTGTAGAGCGCCTCGCCGGTCACGATCGGGATCGTCGTGGCGTCCTTGACCTCTTTGATTGCGTCCAGGTTCTCGGCCGGGCACGGTTCCTCGAACCAGTAGCAGCGGTGTTTCTCGATCAGCTTGGCGACGCGGATGGCGTTGGCGGGAGACAGACGCCGGTGCGCCTCGATGAGCAGCTCGATGCGTGGCCCGACGGCCTCCCTTACGGCGGCGACAATGGCCGCGGCCTGCTCCAGCTCCTCGTGGTCGACGTACAGCCGCCACGGGCCGGGGAAGGGGTCGAACTTCAGCGCGGTATACCCCTCGCCGACCAGCTTCAGCGCGTTCTTCGCGGTGGTCTCGGGGTCCTTGCCGGTGGGGCCATTGGCATAGACGCGGATGCGCGGCCTGACCGGCCCGCCCAGCAGGTTGTAGACCGGCTGCTCCATGGCCTTCCCGGCGATGTCCCAGAGTGCGATCTCAATTCCGCTGATGGCGCAGTGGAAGTCCATGCCGCCGCGCTTGGTGGCGAAATCTTCGTACGCGATATGCGTGAAGTGGCGGATGTGCAGGGGGTCGCGCCCTTCGAGGTACCGCGCGAGCTGGAGGATGTGCGCCTCGACCTGGGTGTCGCGGTCGGTCTGCGTGTACGCCTCGCCCCAGCCGTAGATGCCGGCGTCGGTCTCCACCTTCACGTAGATGAAGTTCTTGCCGGAGCCGGGGTGCCACATGTATGGCTTGACGTTGGTGATCTTCATGGTGGAGTTTTTGGAACCCCTCACCCTTGCCCTCTCCCGCAAGGGGAGAGGGAATGTGTACCGAGGCGGCCTGCACCCTCTCGCTCTTGGGGAAAGTGAATCAGGACTGAGGCGGCCCGCATGGTACATCTCGCGTCACACGGTCGCCCATCGGCGTCGCGGGGCGTCCATATAATCGTGGGCCTGTCCAGGCGCCACTCACGAAAGGCACGCGAATTGCAGCTAAGGATCCCGAAGAAGCTAATCTCCGACATGATCTCGCACGCCCTGGAGCAAGACCCCGAGGAGTGCTGCGGGGTTTTGCTCGGCAAGGACGGCACGGCCGTCTCTGCCCGGCGGATGAAAAACGTCCATGAGAACAGGGTCAGCCGATACACCATGGACCCGCTTGAGCTGTTGCAGGTCCAGACAGACGCCGACAAGGACGACCAGCAGTTCGTGGCGATCTACCACTCGCACACCTACACGCAGGGTTACCCATCAGAGACCGACGTTGCCAACGCCGTTGACTCCGGCTGGACCGACCCCCTGTACGTGCTGGTCTCGCTGGTGGAGAAGACGCGGCCTGTGGTGCGCGCCTACAGGATCGGCGAGGACCGGTCCGTGCACGAGGTGGTCATCACCACAGACGGCCCGGCCTACCGCGGCAGCGGGAAATAGCGGCGTGGCCGGCAGAATACGCGCCCGGGCTCGGCGGGCGGCTATTCCTTCCCGTAGACGGACACGTGCGACGTGCTGGCGGCCGTGAATGGCTCCTTGCGCCAGCCGCCCCAGCGATCTTTGAGCCGCATGCCTGCGAGACGCGCCATCAGGTCAAGCTCGGGGGGATACGAGTAGCGGAGCCTGACAGGAAACAGCCGTGTCCCCAACCCTGTGATGTGGATGTGCTGCGTGTTCACGACCTGGTTGACCGCGTCGTACCTGGAAGCATCGAGCCACACTTCATCAACGCCCGTGCGAGCGGTTGAGATGTTCTGGCCACGCACGAAACGGGTCAAGTCAGGCACAAACGCCTCTATCAGGAACACGCCGCCGGGGCGTAGACGCCGCGCCACGTTCGCGAAGCACGCCACCTGGGCGTCCTGCGTGTCGAGCCCAAAGATGGTGTTGAACACGACATAGACCAAGTCGAACGTGCCGCGCACCGGGACTTTCGTGAAGTCTCCGATGGTGACCGGGATGCCTTTGCCGCCTACCTTCTTCCGCATCTGCTTGACCATGGACTCTGAGGCATTAACGCCGAGGACGACCACTCCGCGGGCGGCCAGCGGGAGCGCCACGCGGCCGGTGCCTATCCCCAGCTCCAGCGCCCGGCCAGCTCCGGCTAACTCCGCCAGTAGGCCCACCGCCGGTTCGATGTCAAACGCCTGTTGGTAGAGGTCGTCATAGACCTCCGCTATCCGGTCGCCGTACGTAGCAGGTGTGTACTTTTCCATCTCAACTCACCCTGACCTGGCGCGCACCAGCCACCATTCCAGCGAGTCCGCCAGCGCCCGCCAGCTGGCCTCCAGAATATTCTCCGACGCGCCGACAGTGCGCCAGACGTGCTTGCCGTCGGCGGACTCGATCGTCACCCTGACTGACGCGCCCGTGCCCGCGCCCTCGTTCACCACGCGCACCTTGTAGTCCGTCAGGCGGACCGTCGCGAGGTCCGGGTAGGACAGCGTCAGCGCCTTACGCAGGGCGTTGTCCAGCGCGCTGACCGGGCCATTGCCCTCCGCGGCGGTGTGCAGCACCTCATCGTCAACGCGCACCTTGATCGTCGCCTCTGACAGCAGCCGGCCGCTTGTCACCGGCTCGCCGCGCTTGGCCCGGTGCGTCTGCCGGTCCTCCACGATCACCATGAAGTCGATAAGCTCAAACGGCGGCTCGTAGTTTGGGAGGCAGCGGCGGGCGACAAGCTCGAAAGAGGCGTCGGCGTCCTCGTAGGCGTAGCCACGCGCCTCATGCTCCTTGACGTGGTCGAGTATGCGTCGCAGGTCTGCCCCTGTGAGCGCCTTGTCCAGCCCTAGGTCGCGCACCCGCCGCGCCACGCTGCCCCGGCCTGCCAGCTCTGACACCAGCACTGCGTTCACATTGCCAACCTTCTCAGGAGCAACGTGCTGGTAGGCGTCAGGGGCCTTCTCAACCGCAGCAGCGTGGAGGCCGCCTTTGTGCGCAAAGGCGCTGCGCCCCACGTACGGCTGGAACTGGTACGGGCGGCGGTTCACGACTTCGGACACGTACCGTGAGACGTCCGTGAGCGAGGCCAGCTGTTCGTCCGTCACGCAGTTGACGCCGAGCTTGAGCTTCAGGTTGGCGATAATGCTCAGCAGGTTGGCGTTGCCCGTGCGCTCGCCGTATCCGTTGACCGTGCCCTGCACCTGGAGCGCGCCTGCTTGCAGTGCGGCCAGCGCGGACGCCACGGCGGTGTCGGTGTCGTTGTGGGTGTGGATACCGAGTTGCACGCCAGACTCGTTGTCGATGGCGAGTTCAGCTTTCACCGACCGGACCGTCTGGGCGACCTCGTCGGGGAGCGTGCCGCCGTTGGTGTCGCACAGCACCAGACGTTCTGCGCCAGCCGCAGCGGCACTCCGCAGCACCAGGACGGCGTACACCGGGTCGGCGCGATAGCCATCGAAAAAGTGCTCTGCGTCGAAGAACACGCGCCGGCCCTGCCCCTTCAGGTAGGTCACAGAGTCGACGACCATCCCCAGGTTCTCTTCCAGCGTCGTGCCAAGCACCCGTTGCACCTGAAACTTTGACGCTTTGCCGACGAGCGTGACGACGGGCGTGGCGGCACCCAGCAGAGCGCGGAGGGTCGCGTCATCCTCAGGCTTGACGACTGCGCGCCGGGTATTGCCAAAGGCCGTCAGCACCGCAGTCTTCAGCTTCAGGTCACGGGCGCGCCGGAAGTACTCGGCGTCCTTGGGCGTCGCGCCGGCGTAGCCGCCCTCGATGTAGTGCACGCCTAAAGCGTCCAGGCGGCGCGTGATCGCCAGCTTGTCCTCAACGGACAGCGCGATGCCCTGCTGCTGCGCGCCATCGCGCAGCGTTGTGTCGTAAAGTTCGGCCCGCTTGTCCATCAGAGTGCCCGGACCGGCGCCGCGCCGGAGACCAAAAGCCCGCCGGTGAGCCGGGACGGGCCCGCCCGCCTACTATAGCGTGCCGGAGATGCCAGCCCGAATACTGGAGCAGGACGTGACCAGGACACGCCGGGCGCGCAAACGCCTATCTGACAGCCAGTACCTGGAGCACATGACGCGAAAGCTGTTCATCTCCGGTTTTGCCTGGGGGCCGGTGGAGAAGAAGTGGCCGCGCTTCCGCGAGGTGTTCTATGGCTTCGACCCGGAAGTCGTGGCGGACATGCCTGCTGAGCTGTTGGAGCACCTCAGCCTCGACTCCGGGATCGTCCGCAACCGCGTGAAGATCAAGGCGACTGTCCGGAACGCGCAGGAGGTCTTGAGGGTCCGCGCTGAGTACGGGTCATTCTGGCGTTTCATCCGGTCGCTGGACGGCTGCACGTACGCCGAGCGCGCCCAGCGCGTCGCGGCCAGGTTTGCCTGTGTGGGCCCCAACACTGTCTACTACTTCCTGCTTGACTGCGGCGAACCGGTCCCCAGCACCAAGCCACCGGGTGTCGGCTGAGCGCTGGCGCCCGTTTGCCGTCAGGTCGGACCGCGGCTGGCCGACCGGGCCCGGCCTCACACCGCGGGCATAGAATGGCCGGGACGCGGCGGATGCCGCCGTCTGATCTCTCCGCCGGAGGGTTTGGCGATTGGCAGGACCCACGACCCACGACCTCGGCCTTGCCGACTCCGCAGAAGCAGAGTCGATTGGGAAGCCAGGTGAGCGCACATTCCGCATCGTCGCGAAAAGCGGGCGCGGCAAGGCGACGATCTGGATGGAAAAAGAGCAGCTCCGCCAGGTGGGCGTTTCCATCAAGGAGCTGACCGCCGCCCATCCTGCCGTCCGCAACCCCGCGCCTCCCGACGCCCGGGCGGCCGGTGCGCGCAGGTTCGATGTCGAGCTGCGAGCGGGGGAGATGTCGCTCCGCCACGACCCTGCCTCGGACGCCTTTACGCTTTCCGCTTCAAGCGCCTCCGAAGATGACGACCAGCCCGAAACACAGGCCGGGACGCCGGCGCCAGATGAGCAGCCCGTCGATGTGGTGATGACGCTGACCAGAGAGCACGCCGAGCGGCTGGCCGACCGGGCCCTCGAGGCGGTCGCCGCGGGCCGCAAGCCGTGCCCGCTGTGCGGCGCGCCGCTGGACCCTGGCGGGCATTTCTGCGCCCGCAAGAACGGGCACCGTCGCCAGGACGCCTAGCTGTCATCCAGCGATCCTCCCCCCCCTCAATCGGTAGGGCTGGTGTCCAGTCTCCGATGTGGAGCTCCTAATTGACCCCTCACCCTAGACCCTCTCCCGCAAGGGGAGAGGGAATGAAGGACTGGGCTCAGGACTTCAGAGACGGGACACTAGGGAGAGGGTGGAAATCAATCCGCAAGTCCGGTTTCTTGGATGGCCTTTAGCGTAGAAGGCGGAAGCCGGGAACCGACGCGTCGGCCCGTCCGTAATATGCTGGGACAGGCCTCCGGACACGGCCCGCACACGTCACCGTTCATGCCAGAACCCAAGACAGCACACGAGAAAGCGACCGTCCTCCGCCGCATGAGCGAATGGGGCGTGGACGCCATGGGCCTCCACCCCGGCGGCTCAAACTACGTGTTCGTGCTCCGGCTGAAGCCGCCGGACCAGGGCCTCGCAGTCAAGGAAGACGCCGGGGCGGCGCCGCTCCTCACCATCTACAAGCCAGCCTCCGGCGAGCGCCCGCTTCATGATTTCCCGTCCGGCACCCTGCACCAGCGGGAGCGAGCTGCGTTTCTGGTGAGCGACGCGCTCAGATGGCCGCTACTGCCGCCCGTGGTCGTCCGCGACGGCCCGCACGGCGTGGGCAGTGTCCAACTCTTCATCGAGCACGACGCGCGCCACAACTATTTCTCGATGCGAAAGAGCTGTCTCCCTATGTTCGGGCCGGTGGCGGCGTTCGACGTCCTGACGCACAACGCGGACCGCAAGGGCGGGGCCTTGCTGCGCGGTAACGACGGCCGCATCTGGGCCATCGATAACGCGCTCACGTTCAACCCGTTTGCCAGGCGTCGGACCGTGATGTTCGAGTTTTCTGGCGGACCGTACCCGCCCGGGACGGCCGCCGCGGTGCAGGCGCTGCTGCCAGGTCTGGAGCCCGGACAACAATTGGGGGACGAACTTAAGACGCTCCTCGACGGGTACGAAATGGATGCCCTTAAGGAGCGGGCGGGCATTATCGCCGCCGGCGCGGACCACCCGCGCCTCGACCCTGAGCTAAACGTCCCCTGGCCTTTCGTTTGACCGCACCGGCTGGCTCGCCGGGGGTGCAAGGCCGCGTTGCCAGGTAAAGGCCTACTTCTTCTTGCCGCGCCGGAACCACTTGTGCCACGGCGGAGGCCGCCTCGGCCGCAGGTTCATGGCCATGAACGCCGCCGTTTTTGGCGCGCCCATGATCATCGGGCCGGTCCAGTCCCTGAGGCGTTTCGACATCACAGCGTCGTTCGTGTATGGCGCATCCCACCCCTCGAAAAGCGACCACGCGCCAGTCGAGTCAGGCGCGAACACGGCGCCACCGGCCTCGCGCACCAGCAATGATGTCGCGGCGTAGTCCCAGACGTGCGAGCCGCCGCCGCTGACGCTGTACTGCATCACTCCCGCGGCCACCATCGCAGTTTCGTACGCAGTACTCCCGGAAACCCGGGGCTCGCCTACGGACTTGCTCAGCGGCTTGCCGACGTGGTACGCCCACCTGAGCCCGCCGGGCAGCCCGGACAGGCGGCCGTTCACAGGTGCGCCGGCGCCGTCAGGGTCCCGGATCTCCAGGCGGCGTCCGTTGAACCATGCGCCGCCGCCGGCCCGGGCGTGGAACAGCCCACCGGTGTGAGAGGGCGTCGGCCAGGGCAGCCACACCGCGCCGGCCACCGGTCTCCCCCTGAACATCACGCACACCGACACCGCGTGCACCGGCAGCCCGTTTACGAAGTTCGTTGTGCCGTCTACCGGGTCCACCGCCCAGACAAAGTCCGTTGCCGCAGGGGTGACCTCCGGCGCGTCCTCCTCGCCGAGGAGCATGTGCCCGTCGAACTTCTCCGATGTGAGCGACGCGATGATCTTCTGGCTGGCACGGTCGACGTCAGTGACAAGCTCCTTCCCAGCCTCCTTGCTTTTCGACGACACCTCCAGCACGCCGCCGAATCGCTGCGCGACCAGGGCGCCAGCCTGACGTGCCGCCTCGATGGACGCGGCCTCAAGGCGCTCAAGAAGGAAGCTGTCTATGGAGGCTCCAGAAAACTGCACACTCTCACCTGACGGGACTAGCCCGGCCAGAGGCCCGCAGCAGGCCGCTTGCCTTGACAAAGGCTTGACTACATCTGGCCGGATTACGGATAAGATTGTATTGCGACATGGCCGGGCTGCCGCGCCGCGACCAAGGAGGACCAAGTGGCCAGTAACCTTCCACGGACATTCAAACGAGATCAAGAACTGGTGTGGCGGATGTACTTCACCATGTTCATGCTCGGCATCCTCTACGCCGTCTTCGCCATCGTCCTGCTCAGGTTTGGCGTCCCGCTGGCGTTTGTGGGCGTCGTTGTCGGGCTCATGGTGCTTGTCCAGTACTTCTTGTCAGACAAGCTCATCTTGTGGTCTACCGGCGCAAAGCATGTCACTGCGGCGCAGGAGCCTGACCTTCACAGGATTGTCGGGCAGCTGGCCAAGAACGCCGGCATGCCCATGCCCAAGATCGCCGTGATCGACTCGAAAGTCCCCAACGCCTTCGCGACCGGGCGTAACCCCGACAACTCGCTGGTCGCCGTGACCACGGGCATCCGGGAGCGTCTGTCCGAGCGGGAGCTCGCAGGCGTGCTGGCGCACGAACTGGCGCATGTCCGCAACAAGGACATGCGCGTCCTGGCCATCGCCAACTTCCTGGTGACGATGACGAGCTTCCTTATGACTATGCTGTTCTGGAACATCCTGTTCGGCGGTATGCGCCGGGACCGCGAGGGCAGCGGGAACGCGCTCATGCTCCTGTACCTGATCACGCTGGTGGTCTATTTCGTCGGGCAACTGCTCGTGCTGGCGCTCACCCGCTACCGGGAGTATGGCGCGGACCACAGTGGGGCAGAGATCAGCGGCGACCCCGGGGCGCTGGCATCCGCGCTGGAGAAGATCAGCGGCAGCATGGCGCGCATTCCGCAGGAGGACCTGCGTAAGCTCCAGACCGCCAGCGCGTTCCTGTTTATCCCCCCGCGGCTGAGCGGCGACCACGTCGTCCATCTGTTCTCCACCCACCCGCCGGTCGAGGACCGCATCCGCCGCCTGCGTGAACTGGAACAACGCGTCCGCTTCGGCACGCGCTAGGCGAATCACCGCCAGTCCGGCCAATCACGACACTGAAGCAGGGGCACGATGCATCGTGCCCCTGCCGTTGAAGAGGCCCTTTACTCCCGGGAGATAGACCGCAACTTGTGCCGGTTTGGTAAGCGCGACAAAGGGCTGGTGTCTGACTGGCCGGCGATGTCTACCATCGTCAAGGTCGAGCAGCGGCTGAGGGAGCGGCGTGAGATCGCGCCCGCCCGCACCGCAGGCGTCCTGTACCGCCACACTGACGACAACGCCTTCCTGAAAGACCTTGACCGCGAGCTCAGGCAGGCCCTTTACACCGGCGAGGGTGCGACCAAGACCAGCTTCCGAATCCAGGATGACCCGGCAGGCGGCGGGCTGAAGTGGGTCGTGTTGGAGGACGCCAGGTTCGCAGACCTGGCATCGTCGACGTACACGGTCGGCAACGCCATATCCTCAAACGGCGGCGCCGACCGCCTGCTTGCGGCAGTGTTCCTGTTCAGCTTTACCCACGGGGTGCGCGATGGCGATACGCGGGCCCTGTTGCGGTCGTACTTGATGTACCGCTACGGCCGGCGCGGCTTCTACCCGTTCGTCCCAACGGGTGACAAAGAGGGTGACCGGGACCGGCCTTCTGAGATCCAGCTGTCCAAGGCGCTGGACCGTGAGGGCCTGGCGGTGGACCGCGAGCTGGAGAGTTGGCGCGGCATCTGGCCGATGCCGTTCTGACCTAGGACTCGCCTGATCGACCACCGCGGGCAGCCCCCTCCCGCGACGCCGTAGGGCGAGACCCTGCCCCGGCGAAGGCCGCGGGTGAGGGACGCTAACGGGGCCCCTCGACAAGCTCGGGGCGAGCGGACAGCAATCCCCTCTCCCGCCGGGAGAGGGTCAGGGGTGAGGGGTGCCAACGGGGCACCTCGACAACCTCGGGCCGAGCGGACAGCAATACCCTCTCCCGCCGGGAGAGGGTCAGGGGTGAGGGGCACAGCCGATCGCACGTTGCTTTGCTCTGCTGCTGGCGCCAGGTGAGCCCTCGCTCTCGTTGGAATGGACGATCTCAGACGCGGGCGTTCAGCCGGTCACTCTGGGCGACGGCCAGGACCTGCCGCCTGATTGCGACGGGCTGCTGCTGGTCAGTGAGATGTCGGAGGCGGCCTGCGAACCGACGCCCCCCGCCCTCACCCAGGCCCTGGCCAGGGATATCCCCGTCCTCGGCATCGGCTGGGGAATGCACGCCCTCAATGTCGCGCTGGGCGGTAAGCCACCGACCCCGGTCGCGGGGCACCTCCCCGTGGCCGACGGCGCGCCGGTGAAGACACAGGTCTTCCTGTCGCCGGGCGGCAAGGTCGCGTCCACGATCGGAGGTTCGGGCTGGGTGAGCGTCCCCTGCGCTCACGACAGCGGCATCAGAGAAGCCCAGAAGGCCGCCCGGCTAATGGCGTCGGCCTATGCGCTGGACGGGGTCATCGAGGCCGTAGAGGTGCCCGGCAGGCACTGGGTCATCGGCGTGCAGTGGCCAGCCCATCGCCCCGCGGCGCTGCCTCGTGGCTTCGATAGCGTATTGCTGGCGTTCATGGAGCGGTCCGCCGGCTCTTGACACCGCGGCCCTGCCTGCGCGCCGGACACGTCGCGGCCTTGCCCGTTCTGGCCCGGTGGCGCCGCTCCTGAGCGTCTCCCCAAAACGCCCGAAACTAGCCTCTCACGCGCGGGCGCGCGAATTGCCGCGGAAAAGGGGCAGCGAGTAAGGTTGAGCATATGGCCCGTTCGAGATCGCTCTCGGATGGGTTGCTCCGCGTCGCCCCCGGGGAAGGGGACTCCCCTTCCAGGCTTGCCCGGCTTCGACGTGAACGGGACCCTTCGCTTCGCTCAGAATGACAAACAGGGGACACGCTTGAATGGTCACGACCAACTCTGAAATCGGGCAGGTAAACCTCCGCGGCATCGAAGACGAGATGCGTAGCTCCTACCTGGACTACGCCATGAGCGTCATCGTCGCCCGCGCCCTGCCGGACGTGCGCGACGGCCTCAAGCCCGTGCAGCGCCGCATCCTGTACGCCATGCACGACCAGGGCATGCGCCCGACGTCGGCGTACAAGAAGAGCGCCCGCCTGGTCGGTGAGGTCCTCGGCAAGTACCACCCCCACGGGGACGCGCCTGTGTACGAGGCCATGGTGCGGATGGCGCAGCCGTTCTCTCTGCGCTACATGCTTATCGACGGGCAGGGCAACTTCGGCTCGGTTGACGGCGACCCGCCGGCGGCGATGCGCTACACCGAGTGCCGCCTGGCCCAGATCAGCGACACCCTCCTCGAAGACATCGACCGCGAGACCGTGGACTGGACTGAGAACTTCGACGGCTCCCTCAAAGAGCCGTCGCTCCTCCCGGCGCGCCTGCCGAACCTGCTGGTAAACGGCGCCACCGGCATCGCCGTCGGCATGGCGACCAACACCCCGCCGCACAACCTCTCCGAGGTCTGCGACGGCATCATCCTGGTCCTGGAAAACCCGGAATGCACCATCGAAGACCTGATGCAGAAGGTCACCGGCCCGGACTTCCCGACCGGCGCCCACATCTGGGGCCGGGAAGGCATCCGCTCTGCCTACGCCACCGGTCGGGGCAGGATCGTCGTGCAGGCGCACCACGAAATCGAGGAGATCGGCAAGCAGGAACGGAAGCGCATCGTCTTCACGCAGATCCCTTTCCAGACCAACAAGTCGGTGCTAGTGGCACGCATCGCCGACCTCGTCAAAACCCGCAAGATCGAGGGCATCTCGGAAGTCCGTGATGAGTCTGACCGCAAGGGCATGCGTGTCGTAGTGGAGCTCAAGCGCGGCACGCAGCCGGAAGTGCTCCTGAACAACCTCTACAAGCACACCCCGCTGCGCTCAGCGTTCTCCGTCAACATGCTCGCCCTCGTGCACGGCGCGCCGCGCACGCTCACGCTCAAGGACGTTATCAGGCACTACATCGAGTTCCGGCAGGAAGTGGTCCGCCGGAGGGCCGAGTTCGATCTCCGCAAGGCCCGTGCACGGGTACACATCCTCGAAGGCCTCCGAATCGCGCTCGAGAACCTGGACCGGGTCATCGCGCTCATCCGCGCCTCCGCAGACGTGGACGAGGCCCGGACCAACCTGATGGCCGAGTTCACGCTCTCCGAGATCCAGGCCCAGGCCATCTTGGACATGCAGCTGCGCCGACTGGCTGCGCTGGAACGGGAGAAGATAGAGAACGAGTACCGCGAGCTGATGGCCCTGATCGCCGAGCTGGAAGCGCTGATCGCCAGCCCCGAGAAGATACGCCGCGTGATCCGGCAAGAGACGCTAGAGCTCAAGCGCCGCTTTGGCGACGAACGCAAGACGCAGATCCACGACCAGGAGCTTGGCGAGTGGCGGCCCGAGGACGTGATCCCGCACCAGGAGGTCGTGATCACCCTCAGCAAGAACGGCTATGTGAAACGCATCCCCGCAGCCACGTTCCGCGCCCAGCACCGCGGCGGGAAGGGCGTCAAAGGGCAGCGCATGACGAAGGAGGACGATGTCACGCCGTACCTCCAGGTGGCTGACACCCACGACCACCTCCTGCTCCTGACCAACCGCGGCCGCGTGTTCACGGTGCGCGTGTTTGACCTGGAAGAGCAGTCCCGCAACAGCCGCGGCACGCCCGTGCAGAGCCTCGACATCA
>CAYWBD010000223.1:0-3477 GCA_964456315.1 uncultured Thermoflexus sp. | reverse complement strand
GCCCCTCGACAAGCTCGGGGCGAGCGGACACCTCGGCGCCCACCTTGTGCCCGACCGGCACATACCACGCCCTGCCCGTCCCGTTAGAAAAGGACAGGCCGACAAGTACGACCCGCATCGGGTCCTGCCCCGTCGTCTCCGTGTCGAACGCGAACCCGCCGGCATGTGCCCTGAGCTCGCGGACCATGTCTGCGAGGGCGTCGTGCGTGGCGACCGTGCGGTAGTCGGTCGGGCCCAGGTTCGCGGCGGTCGCAGCAGACACCGGCGCGGTCGCAGCGGAGACGGGCGCGGTCGGGGCCGGCATCGGCGACGCTGCTTCAGTAACAGCCCGTTCAGGCACGACCTCACCCAATGCAAGCTGCCCGCCGGCATCCGTCACGCCGGGGGCGAGGGCTGGCCCGGCCTTGACAGGCTCAGCCCGCCCAGGCGACAGACCGAGCTGACGCGGCGGCGCGCCGGCACCGCGTCCCTCACCCGATTCGCGGGCACCCGCTCCCGGGGGGAGAGGGCCTTCTGCGCGCCCTGAGCTTGTCGAAGGGCCCCGGTTTGACCCCTCACCCTCACCCTCTCCCGCAAGGGGAGAGGGGACGGTCGGCCTGGGAGATGGGACGTCCGGCCCGCCCGCTCCAACCGCCGGCTCAGGCACATGGGCGATGACCGACCGGAACTCCAGCCCCAGCAGCGTCTCGACGACCTCCCGGCGGTCATAGCGCCAGAACCGGCAGTCCTCGATGTCGAATTCCACCGGCGCGTCGCGCACGATCGTCGTCAGCTTCTTGCCGCGCAGCGCGTCATCCCGGTACTGCTCCAGAAGCGTCCTGGCCCGCTTCGCGCCCCGCAGGCCGACGATCTTCTCCACGTCGTCCAGGTGCGCCAGCGCGTTCTCGATCGTGCCCAGCTGCGTCAGCACGGCGATGGCCGTCTTCTCGCCCAGTCCGGGCACCCCCTTGATGTTGTCCGAGGGGTCGCCGGTGATGGCCTTGATGTCCGGCACCTTCTCGGGGCCCAGGCCGCCGTACTTGGCCTTCACGCCCTCCACGTCATAGACCCGCGTGTCTGCGAAGCCGGTGTACATGAGCAGGCGCGTGGCCGGAGACACAAGCTGCAGCTGGTCGGCGTCGCCCGTGACGATGAGCACCTCGACGCCCTGCTCCTCGCACAGGCGCGTGATCGTGCCGACCACGTCGTCCGCCTCAAAACCGTCCAGCTCGTACACGGGCACCTTGAGCGCGGCCAGGATCTTCTTGACCATCGGCACCTGGGCGTGCAGGCCCTCGGGCACGGGCGGGCGCTGCGCCTTGTAGTCGGCGAACAGGGCGTCCCTGAACGTGGGCGCGCGGGTGTCGAACGTGACGGCGACGTGCGTGGGCTTGCGGTCGCGGATCACCTTAAGGAACGTGTTCAGGAACCCGTAGGCGCCGCGGGTGTCGACGCCCGTCCCGGTGGTCAGGCGCTCCGGGATGGAGAACCAGGCGCGGAAGACCATGGCGTGGCCGTCCACGAGCATGAGGAGCTTGCGTTCAGATGTGTCTGGCATGGGCCGGATTATAGCCATCAGGTACGATGTGGCCCCGAAGGATCCGGCCTCTCAGCACAACGACGACGACTTACCCCGCGGGAGCAGCACATGAAGATCACCGACCTGAAGTGCGCCATCATTGGCAACAGCCCCGTTGTCAGGATCACCACCGACGCCGGCATCGACGGCCTCGGGCAGGGCGAGCAGTACAAGCCCTACCTGAAGCCGCACGTCCTCTTCTACAAGGACCTCATCGTCGGCGAGGACCCCACGGACGTCGAGCGCGTCATGCTCCGCATCCGCCGCCTGGGCAGCTTCAAGCCCTGGGGCACCGCCGTCAGCGCCATCGAGGTCGCCCTGTGGGACATCGCCGGCAAGGCGGCCGGGGTGCCCGTCTACAAGCTCCTGGGCGGCAAGGTGCGCGACGAAGTCCGCGTCTACAACGGCGCCGTCCGCTTCCCGATGAAGGGCTACTCCCCCAAGGACTACGCCGAGAACATGGCCAAGATGAAGGCCGCCAAAGAGGGTTTTTCCATCATCAAGCAGGGCATCTCGTTCCACAGCGAGACGCTGGAGCACGTGCCCGGTTACTTCTACGGCGAGCTACAGAAGGGCCCCCGCCGCTTCAACCGCGGCCTCCTCACCGAGCGCGGCATGAAGCACGCCATCGCCTGTGTGGAGGCCATGAAGGACGTGCTCGGCGATGAGATTGGCCTGGCGCTCGACTGCGGCCCCGGCTGGGAGGTACAGGACGCCATCCGCTTCGCGAAAGCCGTCGAGCCCTACAACGTGATGTGGCTGGAGGACATGATCACCGGCGATTACACGCCCTATGTCCTGGCCGACCTCTACCGGGACGTCACGACCAGCACATCCACGCCCATCCACACCGGAGAGCAGATCTACCTGCGCCAGCACTTCAAGGAGCTGTTCCAGAAGCAGGCGGTGCGCGTGGTCGGCCCGGACCCGCTGGACGTGGGCGGCATAGCCGAGCTCAAGTGGATCGCAGAGTACGCCGACCTCCACGGCATCATGATGGCGCCCCACGGCACCGGCGACGGCCTCATCGGCCTGGCCGCGCTGGTGCACGTCTCGGCCGCGCTGCCCCGCAACTACATCGCCTTCGAGTACCCGGTGGCAAGGCCCGAGTGGTGGTACGACATCATTGACGGCCTGCCGGACCCCATCGTGAAAAAGGGCTTCATCCGTCCCTGGGACACGCCGGGGCTGGGCATCAAGTTCAACGTCCGCGCCGCCAAGAAGTACCTGCGCGCCGGCGACAAGGACTTCTTGGACTAGGGCGCGTGCCCCATCTCCGCTCGCCCTGAACTTAGTCGAAGGGCCCCGTCCGGCCTGGCCCGCGTTCGCCCCTCGACCGCGCTCAGGGCGAACGGGCGCGAGCCCACGCCGCCGGACTGACGGAGTCGGCCGCGCTTGACACATACCTCTTTGTGCGATATATCTATTGGTTATGCATCAAGCGCACACGTCCACTGCCCCTACCATCGCCTCGGCGAACCGCCTCCCCGGAGCGACCGGCCCCGCCCGCCCCGCAGCGCCCGCGCGCCCTCTCGACACCGTCGAGTACTGGCAGGGCCTCTACCGCAAGAGCCTGCTCCGTTTCTTCATGCTCTCAGAGCTCGCCAAGCGGCCAATGCACGGCTACGAAATCGGCTCGGCCGTCGCCGTCTGCTGCGAGTCGGTCCGCCCGGCTGACGCCATGATCTACCCGGCCCTCAGCGAGCTAGAAGCCGGCGGTTACGTCGTCTGCGAGGAGCGCGAGGTATCAGGTCGCCGACGCAAGGTCTGCGCTCTGACTGACCGCGGGCGGGCGGCGTACGAGGCGGCCGCGCAGGCCTGGTCTTTTGCCCTGCCGCAGCTAGAGGCGGCGGTGAGGCGAGCCGGCGTTCAGCCGGGTTGCTGTTCCAGTCAGCCTGTCACGCTGAAACTATCCAAGG
>CAYWBD010000222.1:0-5128 GCA_964456315.1 uncultured Thermoflexus sp. | reverse complement strand
CCCTCGGCCAGGATGGCGCGGGCCACAAGGGTGGACGTGGTCGTGCCGTCGCCGGCGTCGTCGTTGGTCTTCTTGGCGGCTTCCTTCAGGAGCTGGGCGCCCATGTTCTGGAAGCTGTCGGAAAGCTCGATCTCCTTGGCGATGGTCACGCCGTCAGAGCAGATCTGGGGCGGGCCGAACTTCTTGTCCAGGATCACGTTGCGGCCACGCGGACCGAATGTGACCTTGACGGTGTCGGCGAGGATGTCAATGCCCGTCTTCAGTCTCTGGCGGGCGTCTGACCCAAATGCTAGGTCTTTCGCTGGCATGGTTGCTTCTCCGTGTGGCCCCCACTAGCAGGGGCCCTTTCAGGTGCGAGGACTGGCCTCGCGGTGCGACGTTGGGGACGTTGCAGGCGGCGCAGGTGCGGCGCCTGGCGGGGGTTTAGCTGACGATGGCGAGGATGTCGGCCTCGCGGACGATGAGGTATTCCTTGCCGTCCTGCTTGTACTCGGTACCTGCGTACTTGGAGTAGATGACGGTGTCCCCGGCCTTGACGGGGAGCGGCAGGACCTTGCCCTCGTCAGTGGTGCGGCCTGGCCCTGCGGCGACCACTTTGCCCTTCTGGGGCTTTTCCTTGGCGGTGTCCGGGATGAAGATCCCGCCTGCGCTCTTGGCGGCTTCGTCCTCCAGGGGGTCAATGATTACCCTGTCGCCGAGCGGCTTGAGTTTCAGTGCTGTTGCAACAGCCACGTTCGGTTCCTCCTACGGCCTGTGCTCCTGGAGGTCCCGCCGGCCCCCTCTGGCGCCGGGAGGACAGGATGCTGGCCCACTTGCAGATCGCCTTAGCCTCGACTGAGGTGAGGCATTAGCAGTCGACGGTCTCGACTGCCAACGTGCCATGCTAGTGGCGGCCTTGCAGCCTGTCAACAGGGTTGGCGGTTTTCGTTGGCCGTGGCGCGGGCCTTCGGGCTGTTGTGATTGTGATGACCAGCATGAGTCCTCGCCGCCTCTCTTGCACCCGGTGCGGGAACAGATGGGTTCCGAGGGTAACGCGCCCGATCCAGTGCCCGCGCTGCCACTCTTCCTTGTGGGGTAGGGCAGGGCCACGCGAGGGCAAACTGAAATACGCAACCGATTCTCCACAGTTCTGGGATGCGGCGTGAGAGGCCCAACATCGAGCCCACGAAGAGACGGCGCGGGCGCCGGTCGCTCAGAAGTGGCGGATGGTCGAATCCCTGATGTTGAGCTTCCGGGAGTTTTACCCGAACGGCGAGGCCGCCCCTAACATCGTGGAGGTCATCGGCGGACCGCTCCCGGCCCCGCTGCCGCGACGCGTCCCCGCACGCCACCTACGGGTACGCCATCCGCGGGCTGCTGGCAGTTCCGCCGGGGACCGGAGCGGCCGCCCGACGCGTTCGAACGATGGGCCAGTATCGGCATACACGGAATCCAGCGCCAGCCCGCGCACCGCGCCTCGCCCCCTCCGTCCGCCACGATCACGCAAAACCGCCCGGAAGGGCGTATCCTAGTACTTCATACAGTTCGACGGCCTTCCAAAGCTACGACTCCCCCGCCATCAGTTGCGGTCGACTGCGTAGTCGTGGCTAGCCCCGAATCCTGGATCCCCTGCCACGTCTGTGGCGCGGGCGCTTTTGCCGGCGTTTGCCGGACCCTGGAGAACCCCCATACCTAAGCTTGCCTTTTCTGAACTCGGACTTATCGAGGCGCTACAGCGCGCCATCAAGGCGGAGGAGTACACCGAACCGACTGAAATACAGCAACAGGCGGTCCCGCCGTTGCTCACTGGCCGGGACCTGTTGGGCTGCGCTCAGACCGGCTCCGGCAAGACTGCCGCCTTTGCTTTGCCCATCCTCCAGCGCCTGGCCGGCTCCAACCGGCGGTCCGCCAAGTACACGCCGCGGGCTTTGATACTGGCGCCTACCCGTGAGCTCGCCATCCAGATCGCGACCAGCTTCGAGACCTACGGCAAGTTCCTACCGTTATCGTGCGCTGCCGTATTTGGCGGAGTCGGCCAGGACAGCCAGGTCCGTCGGCTGACGCGCGGCGTGGACATCCTGGTTGCGACCCCGGGCCGGCTCCTCGACCTCATGGAGCAGGGCTACATCCGCCTGCAGCAGGTCGAGGTGTTCGTCCTCGACGAAGCCGACCGCATGCTCGACCTCGGTTTCATCGTGGACGTCCGGAGGATCATCCGCACGCTGCCGACTGCGCGCCAGACGATGCTGTTCTCCGCCACGATGCCCAAAGAGGTCGCGGCGCTGGCGCAGAGCCTCCTCAGCAACCCGGTGTCTGTGATGGTCGCGGTGGCCCCCGAGACAGCCTTGAAAATCGAAGAGAGCGTGATCTTCGTGGACCGCAACCGCAAGGCCCTCACGCTGAGCGAGCTGCTGAAGCGGCCGGAGGTCGGCCGCGCGCTGGTCTTCACGCGCACTAAGCATGGCGCAGACAAGCTGGTGCGCCACCTGAGCGAGCTGCGCGTCACAGCCAACGCCATGCACGGCAACAAGTCCCAGAACGTCCGGCAACGGACGCTGGAGGACTTCCGGAGCGGACGGCTCCGTGTCCTTGTCGCCACGGACATCGCCGCCCGTGGGATCGACGTCGATGCCATCACCCACGTCGTGAACTACGACTTGCCCGAGGCGCCCGAGGCCTACGTGCACCGCATCGGCCGCACGGCGCGCGCCGGGGCCACGGGCATCGCAGTGTCGCTGTGCTCGCTGGAGGAAGAGGCCAACCTGCGGAACATAGAGCGGCTGCTGCGCCGGCGGGTCCCCGTGGTGGAGACCGACGGGCGCCCGTCCACAGAGCCGCGGCTGCCGCCGCCGACCGCCGCTGAGCAGGCGTCGATGACTCGGCCGAAGAGGGTGTTCACCACGTCGCGCCGGCTGGCCCAACGCCACTTCGGTAAGCGACCGGCAGCTGCCGCTGCCGCCAGGCGGTAGCGGCTAACTGGCCCAACGCCACTTTGGGAAGAGGGCGGCGGTCAACCTCCGCCGTCTGGCGTTAGCGCCTGGCTGGCCCTGACCACACAGCGATTCCTGCCGCAGGCCCCCGCTCGCCCTGAGCGAGCCTGCCCTGAGCCGAGCCGAAAGGTCGAAGGGCCCCAGCGTCATTCCCGCGAAAGCGGGAATCCAGGCATCACCCTGAGCCTGCCCTGAGTCCCGGCGCGCGCGTCCCTGTGCGCCCTGAGCTTGTCGAAGGGCTCCAGCGTCATTCCCGCGCAGGCGGGAATCCAGGCCTGACCCTGAGCCTGTCCTGAGTCCCTGTGCGCGCGTCCCTGTGCGCCCTGAGCTTGTCGAAGGGCCCCGTCGTCATTCCCGCGCAAGCGGGAATCCAGGCAACACCCGTACCCTGATACTGCGCGAACGCCCCCCGCTCGCCCTGAGCGGGCCTGCCCTGAGTCCCTGTGCGCGCATCCCTGTGCGCCCTGAGCTTGTCGAAGGGCCCCTTCGTCGTTCCCGCGAAAGCGGGAACCCAGGCATCACCCGCACCTTCATCTCGACCAGGCGCCCCAACGGGGCTGCAACGGAGGAAGCTGCCTGGTGCCTCCCAGCCACGCGGGAGGAGCGCCAAAACTATTGACCGTAGTGGGCCGAGACCTCCGCTGGCGTCAACGCCCGGTTATAGATTTTCACTTCATCGATGTCGCCGTTCAGGTGCGCACGCTCCGGGGCGTTGCCTCCGATGAGCAAAGAGGTTGAGTTCGTGTCGGTGAACGCACTGATTGGCTTGGTGTGCTGGAGTTGCCCGTTCACGTAAATCAGGATGCTGTTCCCATCCTTCACACCAACGACGTGGTACCAGTTGCCAGTGGCCGCAACGGATGTGCTCTGGACAGTCAGCGGCCCGCCAGACGTGCATCCATTGGATGCCCCTCCGCCCAGGCAGAACCAGAGACGGTTGTCGTCCTGCTTCAACAGACGCCAGCCATCGGCGTTGGCCCCGCCGAGGCCGGACATCTTGTCAACGATGGACATGTCCCCCTGCGGTGCGAGGTTGCTTCCGGGCGGGTGCGTAAGCGAGTTGAACCGGACCCAGGCTTCCGCAGAGAACGAACCGGCCGACACATGCAACCCGGGCGCATTACCGGCGTCTACAAAGTCGAAGTCTCCGTCCAGGTGGAAGGCCTGACCTGCGACGCCGGGCGTGAAACTCGTATCACCCGCCAGCACCCCGTTATTCCCGTCCGCGCTGTCCATGGCGTTTCCGTCAGCGCGCCAGTGACTAACGAGGCCAATCTCAAAGGTCTGGTAATGGGCCAGGACCTCCGCAGGCGTCAGCGCCCGGTTATAGATTTTCACCTCATCGATGACGCCGCCGAAATGCCAGTCGAAGCCGCCGGGCGCAGGTTCGTGGAACCTGCCTCCGATGGAGAGTGGCAGGCCCGTGGTGTCTCCAGGCGTGGCCGAGAACGTCCCCTCTCCAACGATGAGGCCGTCAACAAAGAGCTTGTGGGTTCCACCTTCGCGAACGTACGTGTAGAAATGGAATTCGCTATCGGTTATCACAGGCCCGTAGGCGTAGTGGTTCGTACCGTCTGATTGTTCGAATGTGGCCTGCAGCTGGTTGTTGCCCGCTGCGAAGTACATCATGTAGACAGTTGGAGCGTCGGCGCCGCCCTTGCTGCCTCCACCTTTGCTGACCAGCGATTGCGAGGTGTCGAAGCTCGTGCGCCTCGCCCACAGGTTGACCGTAACATCGCCGGTGATGTTCAACTCTGGGCCGTCGGGAACCTCGACGAAATCGTCGATGCCGTCCAGGTAGAAGCCCGGGCCGGAGACGCCCGGAGCAAAAGTGGCACCGTTACGGAGCGTGCCGTCGTTGCCTCCGACGCTATCTGTGGCATTTCCGTCGCCGCGCCAATGACTCACCAACCCCGGCTCAGAGCCAGCAGGTTGCTCGCGCCAGACCCATGCATGGAAGACTGTTATGTGGAGAAAGTCTGTGTTGGGCGGTCCGGTGGCGCGCCAACTCATCGCGATTCTGCTGGAAGGCGGTATCGGTTGCGTTGAGCCATCCGTTTGGCAGGCGGTCTCACCTGACGAAGTTTTGCAACCGAATGCCGTTGTCACTCCATCGACTACGAGCGCAAATGTCCATTCGACGCCACTTGGAGGTGCAA
>CAYWBD010000221.1:0-2263 GCA_964456315.1 uncultured Thermoflexus sp. | reverse complement strand
ACGAGCGTCGGGTCCTGGAGCAGGCCCAGAGCCGCCGGCTGAGACGTCAGTGCCGTTAGCGCGCCCGAGGTGAGCAGTCGCTGGAAACCAGGGTCCGCAAGCACCGCGACGACCTGCGGGTCGGCAAGCAGCGGGCCGGCGACCGGGTGGGACGCCAGCGCGGCGAGCCCGCCCGGGGTTGCCAGCGCCTGCTGGAACGTCGGGTCATTGATCAGCCCCATAACCTGGGGGTTGCCAAGCAGCCCCATGACTGCCGGGGACGCCAGCGCCTGGAAAGCGGCCGAGTCTTTGAGCAGCGCGGAGATGCCCGGGTCGCTGAGCAGTCCGATCGCAGCGGGGTCGTTGAGAATCGCTGCCACGGCGGGGTCAGTGAGCATCCCGGCCGCCGCGGGGTCTGTGCTCAGCTGCGACAGCGTCTGGTTAGCCTGCAAACGGCCGGTGAACTCCTGGTCCACCACAGTGATCGTCCCGTCGAGGTCTGTTACCTGCTCGAAGTCTGACGGGACTTTTTCCAGCTGCGGGTAGATGGTTGTCATCCAGACCGCACCGAATAGGACCAACGCGAGCCCGACGACCGATACGCCGAGCCATGCCTTCTTGTTCATCATTGTCCGAAGCCTCCTCGTGCTCGGGATACGCAGGGAACGTCCGCGCCGGGCCACTTGCCGCCTCAAACATGCGAGGCGCAGGGGGGTCGTCGCGTTCTCTTCGCATCCAGAACCCATCGTCGGGCAAGCCGTGCCGAGGCTGGTGGGGGCGACTACCCAATTGCCCTTGTCGTTGCCCGCGAAACAACTGTGTGCTAGCGTCACCCCGCCGGGCGTCACCCGTGCGGACGGAGCCAGATGTGTCAAAGATTGCGCTCATCGGAGCGGGCAGCGTGGTGTTTGCCAGGCGGCTCCTGCAGGACGCCGTGTGTGTGCCAGAGCTGCGGGAGTCGACTGTCGCGCTGATGGACATCGACCCCGACCGGCTCGGCCTGGTCTCGGCCTTCGCTCGCAAGCTTTCTGCGGACAACGGCGCGGACTGGCGGGTCGAGTCCACCGGGGACCGGCGGCGGGCGCTGGACGGCGCGGACCACGTGCTGACGACCATCCGGGTCGGCGACCGCGTCGAGGTGGACTACGGCATACCGGCGAGCCACGGCGTCGACCAGTCTGTCGGCGACACCATCGGCCCCGGCGGCGTCTTCAAGGGGCTGCGGACGGTCCCCGTGCTCATCGCTGTTGCCCGCGACATGGAGGCGCTCTGCCCGGACGCCTTGCTGCTGCAGTACACGAACCCCATGGCGATCGCCTGCTGGGCTGTCACGGACGCCACGAAGATCAAGACGGTGGGCCTGTGCCACTCGGTGCAGCACACCACGCAGCAGTTGGCGGACTACATCGGCGCACCCCGGGCCGCGGTCACCGGGTGGGTGGCCGGCATCAACCACATGGCGTGGTTCCTGCGCTTTGAGCGGGACAAGCGCGACGCCTACCCGGACCTGTGGCGCGCACTCGAGGACCGTGCGGTCTACGAGAAGGACCCGGTCCGGTTCGAGGTGCTACGCCACTTCGGCTACTTTGTGACCGAGTCCACCCGCCACATGTCGGAGTACACGCCGTACTTCCGCAAAAACGACGCGCTGATGCGGCGCTTCGGACTGGACAAGATCAAGCAGGACCTCCAGCGCCGGTCTGACCGGGATGAGGCGCACTTTGCACAGATGCGCTCCGACGTGGCCTCAACGGAGCCGCTGCGCGCCACGAGGTCAGAGGAGTACGCCTGCCGGATCGTCGAGGCGATTGAGACTGGCCGGCCGACTGTTATCAATGGCAACGTGCCCAACGACGGCCTGATAGACAACCTGCCGCAGGGCTGCTGCGTCGAGGTGCCGTGCCTGGTTGACAGCCTGGGGCTGCACCCGATGGCCGTCGGCGCCCTGCCGCCACAGCTTGCCGCGCTGGACCGCTCGAACATCGCTGTGCAGGAGCTGGCTGTGCGGGCCATCCTGGACGGCTCCCGGGAGGCGGCCAAGCATGCTGTTATGGTCGACCCGCTCACGTCGGCCCAGCTGACGCTGGACCAGATCAAGGCTATGTTCGACGAGATGTGGGCGGCGCACGGCGACGGGCTCGCGGCTTATACGTAGAATCCGCTTCGGTCCACGCCGCTCATGTCACTCTGAGCGCAGCGAAGAGTCCCATTCGTCCGCCCGCGTGCTCCAGGAAAGGTCACGATATTGACAGGTGTCCCAGGCATGCTCGCGGCGCAGGCGGTC
>CAYWBD010000220.1:0-3880 GCA_964456315.1 uncultured Thermoflexus sp. | reverse complement strand
GGCGGGAAGGTCAGCGTGGGCGCGCCAAGGGTTGAAGGCGCCACTGTCACGGGCGAGGTCAGGGGCCAGATCAAGGCCGATAAAGTGATCTCGTTCAAGTTCATGGCTAAGACACGGCAGCGCCACCTCCGCGGCCACCGGCAGCCGCTGACAGCAGTCATGATCAAGGAGATCGCCACGGCCTGACGGGCTGCGGCGCCTCTGGAGAGTTCAGATGGCCCACAAAAAAGGGAGCGGCACCTCTCGCAACGGCCGCGACAGCAAGGCCCAGTACCTCGGCGTGAAGGCCTACGCCGGCGAGAGCATCTCGGCTGGCACGATCATCGTCCGGCAGCGCGGCACGCGGATCAACCCCGGGCTGAACGTTGGCGTCGGCAAGGACCACACGCTCTACGCCCTGGTCGAAGGTCGCGTGAAGTTCGATTACGTGTCAGTTGACAAGAAGCGCGTCAGTGTGGAGCCGGTGACCGCTTAGGCTGCGGCCCGCACTACCCGCTAGCAAGACAGGGAACGAAGATGAAACCAGACACCCACCCCACCTATTACCCCCAGGCCAAAGTGACATGCAGTTGCGGCCAGACGTGGGCCGCCGGCTCTACGAAGGCAGAGATCAGAGTGGAGCTCTGCTCCCACTGTCACCCGTTCTTCACCGGGGAGCAGAGGATCGTGGACACGGAAGGCCGCGTTGAGCGACTGCGGCGTCGCTACAGCCTCGACAAGGCCAAGACGGCCTAGGCTGCGCTGGCGGTTGTCTGCGAGGCGTCCTCTCACCGCTGGCACTCCCCCCAACACCATTGGCTACGCAAAAAAAGGCCCTCTACGGTGGCCAGGCGGTCATCGAGGGCATCATGATCCGCGGCCGCTCCCAGGCGTCCCTCGCCGTGAGGAAGCCGGACGGCGCAATCGCGCTCCGCAGCCTGCCGCTGGAGGACTGGGCAAACGGCCCGGCCCGGCGCTACCCGATGGTACGCGGCGTGCTCGTGCTGCTCGAGACGCTTGTGATGGGGATGAAGTCCCTGGCGCTCTCAGCGAACGAAGCCGCTGGCGAGCCGGACGGAGACGCAAAGAAGGCCGAGCCGTTCACGACGGCGTCCATGGGCGTGGTGCTGGCTGCGGCGCTGGTGTTGGGCATCGGGCTGTTCTTCATCCTGCCACTTGCGGTTTCACGCCTCGTCGAACCCGCGGGCGACCTCGTCGCCAACCTGGTCGAGGGGCTGCTCAGGCTCGTGATCTTCATCGGCTACATCTGGGCCATTGGCAGGATGAAGGACATCCAGCGCGTGTTCGGCTACCACGGCGCTGAGCACATGGCGGTGTCGGCCCACGAGCGGGGGATGCCCCTGACCCCCACGTCGCTGCGGCAGTTCCCGACCGCGCACCCCCGGTGCGGCACGTCGTTCCTCCTGACGGTCGTGCTGGTGAGCATCGTGGTGTTCATGTTCATCCCCCGGGACCCGTTCTGGCTCGTGTTCGCGTCCAGGATCGTCCTCATCCCGGTGATCGCCGCCCTCAGCTACGAGCTGATCCGTTTCGCAGGCACGCACTCGGACAACATCTGGGTCCGGGTGCTGACATCACCGAACCTACTGCTACAGGACCTCACCACGCGGCAGCCCGATGACGGGATGGTCGAGGTCGCCATTGCGGCGATGAACCACGCCGTTGCGTCGGACGAGGAGAGACCCCCGGTTGCTCCGGCGGCGGCCAGCCCTGCGCCGGGCGCCTGAACGTCTCTGGTCTACTTCCGGCGGTGCTGGGTCTCGCGCCAGACGTCGTCAGGCGCAACGCCGCACGCCTGTAGCAACACCAGCGTGTGGTAGAACAGGTCCGCGGTCTCACCAGCCAGGCGCTCTTTTGGCTGCGTGAGCGCGGCAATGGCGGCCTCGCCCGCCTCCTCGATCACCTTCTGGGCGACCCTCGGCGTACCTTCAGCGAACATCTTCGCCGTGTATGACCCGGGCGATGGGTGTGCGTGGCGGTCGGCGATCACATCTGCAAGCTCGGACAGGATGCCAGGTCCCGGCGTCCGCTCAGAACCGGCCAGCGCCGCCTCCCCGGAGAGAGGGCTGTGAAAACAAGACTCCTTGCCGGTGTGGCATGCGGGGCCTGTGGGCAGGGCCCTGACCAGCACAGCGTCGGCATCGCAGTCCGCGATGACCTCCTGCACTTTCAGGAAGTTGCCCGAAGTCTCCCCTTTGTGCCAGAGCGACTTGCGGCTACGGGAATAGAACCAGACATCGGGTCCTGCGATGGTCCGGCGCAGGGCCTCCTCGTTCATGAACGCGATGGTGAGCACCTGGCCGGTCGAGGCGTGTTGCACCACAGCGGGGACTAGCCCGAATGAGTCGAACTTCAGCATCGTTTCAAACCCCGCTCCGGCTCGGCCCTATGGGCGCGGCGTCGAACAGGCCGGCAATCTCTGAAAGGTCGGCGACCTCTGCGTCGGGCTCAGTCTGCGAACCGCTCCGGAGGCCGACCTGGCCGGCGTAGTAGGCGGCGCCGCCCGGCCGGTTGACCCACACAGCGGTCATGCCCGCCTCAGAGGACCCGTGGACGTCCTCGTGCAGGTGGTCGCCCACGAACCAGACCTGCGCGGGAGCGACACCCAGCTTTTTCAGGAGAGTGTCGAACGCGGCAGGGGAAGGCTTGTACCAGCCCGCCGACTCGGAGCTGACCACGGCGACGAACTCGACTCCGAGAGACCGAATGCAGGGGCCGAGGAAGTCATCGTCGGCGTTAGACAGGATGGCCAGCCGTGCGCGTGACGCGAGGTCGCCCAGGGCGCGCAACGTCTCGGGAAATGGGTCGCGAGAAGCCATGAGGTCAATGCACATTGCAGAGGTGGCCGCCGCGTCGGCCTTGACCCCCAGGCCCGCGAACACCTGCGAGAAACACTCCGCCCAGGCCACCCGGTACGACTTGAACGGCGGACTGTTCTTCGGGTCAGACCCGCTGCGACGGTTCGCCCGGAACTTGACCTCAAACGCCTTCCACTTGTCCCACAGCTCCGCGCCGGACACGGGCAGCCGTTGTCTGCGGCAGATCTCGCCGAACATCCGCTCCCAGTCCCGGGGGTCATTCTGGACCAGCGTCCGGTAGCAGTCGAAGGCGATGACGCTGGGCCGTGTCAGAGCTGCCAAGGCACCCTCCCGCAGGCCGCGCTCAGGCCCGCGAATCTACTGTCCCGTCTCCGAAGTCCTGAACCATATCCTTCATCCCCTCTCCCCTTGAGGGAGAGGGTCAGGGTGAGGGTCAAATCAGAGCTCCATTTCGGAGTCAGGACACTGGCGATCCTCCAACCCCACCGTTGCGCCGGGTCTGCTCCAGGCGGGATCATGGCGCCCTGGTAGGACCGTCTCAGCAGAGCCGGACTGGCACTCCCCGCCCGGCGAGATACGATTTCACACCGGCGATCCTGAGGTCCCCGAAGTGGAACACGCTGGCCGCCAGGACCGCATCTGACTTCCCGGCCACGAGCGCGTCGTGCATGTGCTCGGGGCTCCCCGCGCCGCCGCTGGCGACAACGGGCACCGTGGCAGCCTGCGACACCGCGGCCAGCAGCGGGAGGTCGTACCCGGCCCTGGTGCCGTCCGCATTCATACTGGTCACAAGTATCTCCCCGGCGCCCAGCTCCACTGCCAGCCGCGCCCACTTTACCGGGTCGAGCGCAGTCGGCCTCCGGCCACCGTGCGTGAAGACCTGCCACGGGGCCTCCGCCACCAACGGCGCACCCTTGTCCGTGACCATCACCGGGCTTTCCACCCGCTTCACGTCCATGGCCAGCACCACACACTGCGCGCCGAACCGTGCCGCGCAACGCTCGATCAGGCCCGGGTCCAATACCGCGGCGGTGTTCACCGCCACCTTGTCCGCGCCGGCC
>CAYWBD010000219.1:0-8246 GCA_964456315.1 uncultured Thermoflexus sp. | reverse complement strand
TCGAACTCCCGGGAGCCTGCCGTGAAGTCGCTGACGGCTTTTCGTCCGGCCTCCTGGCTCTCCGGCGCGGCATCGACGACGATCAGCGCGCGCAGCCCGGCCGGTTGACGCGCGGCGTATGTATAGGCAACACGCCCGCCCATGGAGAGGCCGCACACGACCGGGCGGTCAAGGCCCAGCACCCTAACGAACGCCTCGACATCGGACACGTAGCGGTCCAACCCATACTCACCCTGTGGCGACCAGTCGCTGTCGCCGTGACCCCGCTGGTCAACGGCCACGCAGCGGAAGCGGTGCCGCAAGGCCAGCGCCGCAAAGTCCCAGGAATGCGCCTGCTGCGCGAACCCGTGCAGGAACAGGAGCCCCGGCAGGTGGGCGTTGCCCCAGTCCAGGTAATGGAGGGCGAGACCGTTCACGGTCACGTGCCCGTCGGATGGACTGGCCGGAGCAGTGACCTCGACGCCGGCAGCGCGCGCAGCCTGGACCAGTTCCGCCTCAGCCGTGGGCTGCTCGGGTTGCTTACTCGTCTGACAACTCCAGATGACCGTTGCCGCGGGGCGAAAACGGCATGATAGTCCTGCGCGGCGGCGCAGGAACGCCAGGCCGCCCTCATGGCATCCCCACAGCCCTGAGCTAGCCGGCCGGGCACTCCGGGTATTACGCTACGCGCTGGGGGACGCGCGGGAGCGAGCCATGAAGCCTTCGTTTCGCCTGTTCACGGTCGGCGGCGTCGAGATCGGTGTCCACTACACCTGGGTGTTCGCGTTTGTCCTGATCGCCTGGTCCCTCGCCGACGGCGCCTACCCTGACCTTTTCCCGCGCTGGACCACGGTCCAGTACTGGGTGGCCGGCGCCGCCTCGGCCGTCATCCTCTTCGCATCCGTTGTCGTGCACGAGCTCGCCCACTCGTTCATGGCCCTGCGGAAAGGCCTGCCCGTAAAGGGCATCACGCTCTTCATATTTGGCGGGGTCTCCAACCTTGGCGCGGAGTCCCGGAAGCCGGGCGACGAGTTCCTGATCGCGGTCGTCGGGCCGCTGACTTCGCTCCTGATAGGCGGCGTGCTCCTCCTGGTGTTCAGCATCACCGCGCCTGAGGAGTTGCGACAGTCGCGGCCCTTGCAGGGCGTCATCTTCTACAGCGGGTGGACCAACATCGCTGTCGGCCTTTTCAACCTCATTCCGGGCTTCCCGCTCGACGGCGGGCGCGTGCTGCGGTCGGTCATCTGGGGCATTACCGGGAACATGCGCCGGGCGACAAACATCGCAGCCAACGTCGGCAGGCTGGTCGCCTGGGCCATGATTGGGTACGGGCTGTTCCGGGTCCTCAACGGCGACGTCCTGGGCGGTCTGTGGATGGCGTTCATTGGCTTTTTCCTGGCCAGCGCCGCAGACTCCGCCCGCAAGGAGCAGGAGGCCGAGTTCGAGCTATCGGGGTCGGTCGTGAGGGACGTCATGCAGCCAGACCCGGCGATCGTGCCCCCGGACATGCCCGTCAGACACCTGGTTCAGGAGTACCTCATCAGGCGAGGCTGCCGCGCCGCGCCAGTCGTGGACTCAGCCGGCGCGCTTGTCGGGATCGTCTCTCTCTCGGACGTGCGCCGCCTGGCGGAGGGCGAATGGGCCGGCACACCGGTTTCCACGGTGATGACGCGCCCGCCACTACACACCCTCCCGCCGGGGGAGAACCTCGACGTGGCGCTCAGGCTGTTGACGGAGAAGAACATCAACCAGGTGATCGTGCTGGACGGGGACCAGGTGGTCGGCCTGGTAAGCCGGGAAGGGCTGATGCGGTTCGTGCGCCTTAAGCGAGAGTTCGCATCGTCGCGTCGTGAGGGGTGAAGCGGCGCGGCGCGCGGTGTCATTCTGAGCGGAGGCCCGGAGGGCCGCAGCGAAGAATCTAGTTAAAGGCAGCTACGCCGCCCCTATCTCGCTGGCCGACGCGTGATCGTGTGAGCGAGATTCTTCGGCCCTTCGGGCCTCAGAATGACATCAGAGGGCGGCACCCAGGTACGAGGCCGCCGGTCGGGAGCGGCTGCTACCTCGTCTTCGCCGGGAGCGTGACCTGCACCACAGTCCCGCGGCCAAGCTCGCTCTCGACTTCCACCTTCCCGCCCTGGAGCTCGACCAGCCGCTTCACGATCGTCAGCCCGAGCCCGCTCCCCTGCACAGACCGCGTCGCATCCGTGTCGACGCGATAGAAGGGCTCGAAGATACGGGCGAGCGCCTCTGCCGGTATGCCCTCACCCTGGTCGGCGACGGCGATGCGCAGCCAGCCATCCCGGAACTCAGCGCCTGCCTTGATCTCAGAGCCGTGCGGCGAGTACTTGGAAGCGTTGTCGAGGATGTTGGTCAGCACCTGCGTGAGCCGGCCGCGGTCGGCCTCGATGATCATCAGGCCGCTGGGCCGGGCCAACGACAGCTGCTGCCGCCGGCCGGCGAGGACCGGCTGCATGTTCTGGGCGATCTCGTTGAGCAGGAGCCCGGCATCGAATATCGTCCTCTTGAGGGCGAAGTTGCCTGACTCCAGCTTGCTCAGGTCGTGCAGGTCGTCCACCAGCACGTGCAGCCGGTGGGCGTTGCGCTGGATGATGCGGACGTAGTCGAGCTGCTTGGCCGTCAGCGTCCGCTCCCGGTTGTGGCCCAGGATCTCCGAGAACGAGACGATGGCCGTCAGGGGGGATTTCAACTCGTGGGACACCCAGGCGACCAGCTCGCCGCCGGGCCGGGCCGGGCCGGGGTCAACAGGCGCGGTGCCCTGCGGGAGGCTCACCGGCGCACGGGCCGCGGTCACGTCCTCCTGCGCAAGGAGCAGGTGTGCAGGCGAGCCGACGGGCACCCGGAACCCCTGCAGTCCGTACACACGGCGGTTGCTGGCGGCGCCGCCTTCATACTCGACGGCGAACCCGTCCGAGTCGCCTTCCAGCACGGCGCGGCAGTGCCCGACGACGCCCTGGGCAGCGGGTGACGTCTCCAGCAGCGGCTTCAGCAGGGCGAAGAAGTTCGTCCCAGGCTTCGCCCCGAAGATCAGCGAACCGGGCTCCGCGGCCATAGACCGCCAGGAGTCGTTGGCTGAGGCGATGGAACCGTTCTGGGAAATAAGCGCAATCTGCGCTTCCAGGACGCCTTCCAGCGGACTGGGTGGGGCCTGGTCGCGGACTACCAAGAGACATCCCCCGGTCGCCGCCTCACCACCGGACGGGTGTCACCTCATGTTGAGGCACGCCCCCGGCCAAGGGAGGGCAACTCACAGGCGAATCTAGTCTTCGCCCCGCTCGCAGTCCAATTCAGAGCCGAGACGCTCTTGCATGAGTTACGGCGCGGTGAATTTCTCGCCGCAGCGTGGCAATGTCGGCCAGGGCGCCATCTGGGAAACAATTGCCATCGTAGGGGCGTATTGCATACGCCCGTTCATGCGCGTATTGCACGTGCCCCTCTGCGGGCCTATGCAATAGGCCCCTACACCAGGTCGATGCATGGGGCGGCTGCGACGTGCGGCGCAGACGCCCGTCAGATCCCCATCACGTTGTAGCCCGCGTCGACAGGCAGCACCGCGCCCGTGATCCCGCTGGCCAGGCCGCTCAGCAAGAACAGCGCCGCGTTCGCCACCTCTTCGTGGGACACGTTGCGCTTCAGCGGCGACCGCGTCTCATACGCCTGGCGCATCTCGTTGAAGCCGGGAATGCTGCGGGCGGCCAGGGTCGGCAGCGGGCCAGCGGATATGGCGTTGACCCGCACGTTGCGCGGACCGAACTCCGCCGCAAGCTGCCGCACGATGTTCTCCAGCGCTGCCTTGGCGGTGCCCATGATGTTGTAGCCCGGGTAGACCCGGCCCGCGGCGTCGAAAGTGAGCGTCACGACAGAGCCGCCGCCCTCGCCCATCAGCGGGACGGCGCGGCTCACCACCGGCACCAGCGTGTATGCGCTCACCTCAAGCGCCGTGCGGAACCCCTGCAAGCTCGTCTTCGAGAACGCGCCGCCGAGGTCGCCGTGCTCTGCGTAGGCAATGCTGTGCACCACGAGGTCGACGCGCCCAAACCGCTCGCCGACGCGATCGTAGACGTTGGCCACCTGGGCATCGTCCAGGGCATCGCACTGCACGAGAAGCGGGCTTGCCGCGCCGGCCGGCGCGCCTTTGGGAGAGACTGTCTTTTCGACGTGGTCCTTCAGGCGCTCTGTCTGATAGGTGTACGCCAGCTCCGCGCCAGCCGCCGTGAGCTGTTGCGCGATGGCCCAGGCGATGCTGCGCTGGTTCGCGACGCCGAACACCACGCCCTTCTTGCCAGTTAGGTCTATGGACTTGGGCATGCTTGGATGTCCTATCGCTGCAGTCGCGGTTGCGACGGGCGACAAACATAGCACCCCGACCTGGCCGGGCGTGGCGCCGGCATGCCGGGACTGCGACCACGGGGTGTTGGGCACTGAGCCGGTTCCGGCCGCGTTCGTCCTGCGCATATCGAAGGACGGTTAAACGGGGCCCCTCGACACGCTCGGGGCGAGCGAGTAGGCGCTCCGCACCCGCCAAGCAGCGGGCTGGATGGCACTGGATTCCTGCTTTCGCAGGAATGACGCCCCTTCAGCTACCTCGACCTCAGGCCCACTCACCCGCCAGCTTCGCCAGGTGGAGGCGCCGATAGGCGTCCTGGAGCGCCTCACGGACCCTGCCCGGCGCGGTGCCGCCCGCCGTCGACCGCGCCGCCGCCGCCGAGTCCACCGTGATCTTCAGCACCTCCCGCTCGAACTTCGGCGATGCCCTGCGGTAGTCGCTGAGCGTGAGCTCGCCGAACCCCTTGCCCTGGGCGCGCGCCAGCTTCGAGAGATCTGCGACGGCGATGTAGGCCTCGCGGAACGGCATGCCCTTGTGCACCAGGTAGTCAGCGATGTCCGTGGCCAGGACGTAGCTCTTCTCCGCCGCTGACCGCATGCGCGCCGTGTCGAAGCGCGCGCCAGAAAGCATCCCGGCCGTGGCCTCGATGCTCGCCAGCACGGTGTCGGCGGCGTCGAACAGCGGCTCCTTGTCCTCCTGGAGGTCGCGGTTGTAGGTCAGCGGCAGGCCCTTGAGCACCGTCAGGAGGGCGACGTAGCTCCCGAACACCCGCCCCGTCTTGCCCCGCACCAGCTCCGCGAAGTCCGGGTTGCGCTTTTGCGGCATGATGCTCGACCCGGTCGTGTATTCGTCCGGCAGGCGCACGAACCCGAACTCCTCCGACGACCATATGACGAGCTCCTCGGCCAGCCGCGACAGGTGCACCTGGCAGACCGCCGCGGCGTGCATGAAATCGAGCATGTAGTCGCGGTCCGACACCGCGTCCATGGAGTTCGCAGACGTGCGCGCAAAGCCAAGCTCTGCGGCCACGGAGTCGCGGTCAAGCGGGTAGGGCAGCCCGGCGAGCGCGCCAGACCCCAGCGGCAGCACGTCGGCGGCGTCCCGCGCCCGAGCGAAGCGGGCGGTGTCGCGGTCGAACATCTCGAAATAGGCCAGCATATGGTGGCCGAGCGTCACCGGCTGGCCGCGCTGCATGTGCGTGTACCCGGGCAGGACGCTTTCGACGTGGCTTTCCGCGACCCCCACCAGCGCGCGCTGCAGACGCCGCAGCCGCCGCACCGCCTCTGACGCCTGCGCTTTCACCCACAGTCGCGTGTCCGTGGCCACCTGGTCGTTGCGGGACCGCGCCGTGTGCAGCCGGCCCGCCGCCTCGCCGATGACCTCGTAGAGCCGGGACTCCACGTTCATGTGGATGTCCTCCAGCTCCGGCTTCCACTTGAACGTCTCCGCCTCGATCTCCTTCTCGATCTGCCTCAGCCCGCGCACTATCCTCGCGGCGTCCGCCTTCGAGATGATCCCCTGCCTGCCGAGCATCTGCGCGTGCGCCACCGACGCCGCGATGTCCTGCCGGTACAGCCGACGGTCGTAATGCAGCGACACCGTGAACGCAGACGCCAGCTCCGCGCCGCGCGGCGCGGCAGAAGGGTCGCTGTGTGGCATGGCTTTCCGTTTGCGAGGCGCTGGCATGCGGCGGCTCAGCTCACCTTCACGGTCTTGCCGGTCTCTGAGGACTCCCGCACCGCGTCGAGGACTTCCTGGCAGCGCAGGCCGTCGGTGAAGTTGGGCGCGGGCGACGTGCCGGTCTCGATGCCCCGCGCGAAGTCCCGCAAGAGCAGCCGGAACGCCATCAGGCGTCCGTCGCGGGCGTCGGTGAACGGGGTGTACTTCGATGGTGTACGCAGAGCCGCCAGCGGCGCGGCGCCTTGGCTCCCGAGCACGACGCCGTCCTCCGCCGGGTTCGGCCCTGCCTGCTCGGCGTACAGCGTGCCCTTCGTGCCCATCACGGCGATGCGCGCCCCGCGCGCCGGCGTCACCGCAAACGACGACGTCATCGTCGCCATGCCGCCGTCCTTGAACGTCAGCAGGAACGAGAACGTGTCGTCCGTCTCGGACCGCACCGGCTTGCCAGTCGCAGCGTCGGCCATGTCCGGGCGGAAGGTCGCCACCTTGCCCGTCACCGTCGCCACGTCCCCGAACCAGTAGCGCAGGCCGTCTATGTAGTGCGACCCCAGCGCGCCGAGCAGCCCGCCGCCCTCGGACTTTCTGGCGTTCCATGTGAACGGCCGCGGGGTGGGCGAGATGGCGCGGTCCAGGAAAAGCTCCATCGTGCAGAGCTGGAACTGCCCGATGTAGCCCTCGCCCAGGAGCTGCTTGATGTACGCCCGTTGGGGAGTGTGCCGGAACTCGTGGGCGACCATCGCCGTGCGCCCGGTCTTGGCGGCCGTGTCGCGCATGTCCGCCGCCTGCTTCGCGCTGATGGCAAAGGGCTTCTCGCACAGGACGTGCTTGCCGGCTTTCAGGGCGGCGATCGCAAGCTCGTGGTGCGGGCCGGGCGGCGTCGTGACGGCGACGGCGTCGATGTCAGTGCGGGCGATGAGTTCCAAGGCATTGGTGTGATGGTGGGACACGCCGTGGGCTTTCGCCGCCTGCTTGACCTTTTCTTCGTTGCGGCTGCACAGGGCGACGACGTCCCAGCCCTCAGACCGGAATCCCGGCACGTGGACCTGCGTGCCAAAGCCGATGCCTATGATGCCGACCCGCTTGTTCGCCGCCATGCCATTCCCTCCAACGCTGCCTTGTCATTCTGAGCGGAGCGAAGAATCTCTTCTCGTCGTGTCCTGGTCGTCAGGGTCAGCACGACCGGAGAGAGATCCTTCGCTGCGTGCTCCGCACTCCGCTCAGGATGACAGAGTCAGCCCGCCATATTACTTCCCGGCCTTCACAAAGTCCGCGACGCGCTCGCCGATCATGATCGCCGTGGCGTTCGTGTTAGCGCGGATGCAGTCTGGCATGACCGAGCAGTCGGCAACGCGCAGTCCTTCGACGCCGCGAACCCGCAGGCGTGCGTCCAGCACGGCCATGTTGTCAGAGTCCGGCCCCATCTTCGCCGTGCCGGAGATGTGCTGCATCATCTGGACATTGCGCAGCAGCCAGGTGTCCAGCGCGTCGTCCGACGCCAGGTCCGCCGGCGTAGGGTCCACAAGCTCGCCCAATATGTCCCGGTACGCGGCGTGGCGGCCAAGCCGCATGTTCAGCCGCACGCCCTCGCGCAGCCGCTCCCGGTCATAGGGGTGGTCGAGGATGTTGTAGTCGAGGTACGGCTGCACGTGCGGGTCTGTGGACACCAGCCTCACCTCGCCGGCCGACTTCGCAAGCTCGATGGCCGCGGTGATCAGGAACGTGCGCGTCGGAGTCCACCAGCGCATCACAGTCATCATGTCGTTGCGCAGCGACGACCCCGGCGCCGTGTAGCGCAGCGCCACCTTTTGCGGGCCGACCGTGCCGTCGGGCATCTGGTAGCCGTCCCGGGCAGCGTACTTGACGTGGACAGTGGGGTGGTCGCGCAGGTTCTGGCCGACTCCCGGCGCGTCCAGGAGAACTGGCACCCCGGCTTCGAGGAGGTGTGCAGCAGGCCCGATGCCCGAGAGCATCAGGACCTGCGGCGACGCGATGGGGCCGGCCGACAGGATGACCTCATCGGCGTAGACGCGGAAACGTTCCCCACGGACAGGTTGGTCGCCGGCATAGCCCCGCATCGGCGCGACCGTGCCATCCGCCTCGGTACGGGCAGGGCCGAGTGAGGCGGCGGAGTCGCCAGCGGTCGGCTCGGGGTGTGTGGTTGCGTCGCCCCAGCGGTGGTAGGGCGACTCAACCTCGACTCCGACAGCCCTCAGCCCCGTTCGTCCTGAGCTTGTCGAAGGAC
>CAYWBD010000218.1:0-3147 GCA_964456315.1 uncultured Thermoflexus sp. | reverse complement strand
AACCCCTCACCCTGACCCTCACCCGCGAGGGGGGAGGGGACCGATAAGGAGGCCCAGATGCTGATCGGCGCGCACGTTTCCAGTTCCGGGGGCGTCGAGAAGGCGGTCGGCCGTGCCGTGGAGATCGGAGCGGAGTGCATCCAGATCTTCGCCTCCAGCCCGCGGGCCTGGGCGTTCAAGCCCGTGTCCGATGCGTCCGCGAAGGCGTTCCGGGACGGCGTGGTCAAGGCCAAGCTGGGCCCGACGGTGCTGCACGGGATCTACCTGGTCGGCATCGGCACTCCAGACCCGGAGATCGTCCGGAAGAGCACGGAGTCGCTCACGCTGCACCTCCGGACCGCGGAGCAGCTCGGCGCGCTGGGCCTCGTGTTCCACCCGGCCAGCCACCGCGGGGCCGGGCTGGATGCCATGTTCGACCAGTTTGTGAAAGGGGCGCGGCAAGTCCTGAAAGACGCGCCTGGCGAGGCCATGCTGCTGCTGGAGACCAGCGCCGGGCAGGGCGACCACATCGGCTCGAAGTTTTCTGAGCTTGGCCGCCTGATAAAGGCCATTAAGAGCCCGCGCCTCGGGGTGTGCTTCGACACCCAGCACACCTACGCGGCGGGCTACAACGTGGTCGACAAGAAGGGCCTCGACGACGCGCTGGCGGAGTTCGACCGCGAGATCGGCCTCAAGCTGCTCCGCTGCGCGCACGCCAACGACTCGAAGAAGGAGCTTGGCTCCGCGGTCGACCGGCATGACAACATCGGCGACGGGCTGATCGGCCGGGCCGGGTTCAAGACGATCTTCAGCCACAAGGCTTTCAAGGACGTGCCGTTTTACCTGGAGGTGCCGGGCTTTGAAGGCGGCGGTCCCGACAAGAAGAACGTGAACATCCTTAAGGCCCTGCGCAAAGAAGCCGGCGTGAAGCCGTGACCGGGGGTGCCCGGAGGCCAGCGGCCCAGGGCGCTCCTGTGGGCTCCGTGCGGCAGCTGCCGCCGGACCCCATCGCCAGGACTGAGGCCGATTTCGGCGCCGGGTCATTCAACGGAGTGGAGTCAGCAGTGTCCTGCGCCCCGTGCTTGACGCTGGCCTTGACGACAGAGTCGTCCGCTGCGTGATTTTCCTGGCAGAAGGCGACATCGGGAAACTGAGGCATTTCGTCACGCAGGCAGTCGACGATTTCAGGGACGTGATCTACTGGGCGGAGTACGGCCCAAACGGCCAGGTCCGTGATTTCAGCAAGCCGTTCTGAAGGCCGTGCGCCTGGTCCCAGGTTCAATAATGAGGGTGCCCAATTCCTTCGATGCGCCTGCCCCGGAGTGAGTTTGAGGACCTGGTCCGTCAGGCCATAGACGCCCTGCCGGAGGAGTTCCTCGCGCGGCTGGACAACGTCGACGTAGTCGTGGAGGCCGAGCCAACGCCGGAGCAGCTTGACCGCCAGAGCTTGGACGCGGGAGAGACGCTCTTCGGCCTGTACGAGGGCGTCCCGCTCACGGAGCGGCACGAAAGCTACGGGCTTGTGACGCCGGACAAGATCACGATCTTTCAGCGACCTATCGAGGAAGTCTGCGACACGTTGGACGAGCTCGTCGAGCAGGTGCAGTCGACGGTGGTCCACGAAATCGCACACTTCTTCGGCATCGGCGATGCCCGGCTGGACGAGCTTGGCCTGTCCTGACAAACGCCTGGCCAGCCGGCGGGCCCCATCAGTCCATTGGCCCTGCTCAATACAGACTGGCAAGGGCCGGGCCGCAGTCGCCAACCCCTGGCACAAACCATGCTCCGCGTCCTGATCGTCGCGTTCGACGGCATGCAGCCGTCGCAGGTCTCGCCGGCCACCACGCCGCACATCTACGCGCTGGCGCGGCGCGGGACGCGGTTCACCAGGCACCACTCGGTGTTCCCAACCGTCACGCGCGTCAACGCGGCCAGCATGGTGACTGGGATGAGGCCGGGCGCACATGGCCTTGCTGGCAACACGCTTTACGCCCCTGAGGCCGACCCTGACCGCCATATCGACACGATGCTGCCGGAACTAACGCGTCTCAGCGAGGCAACCGGTGGCAAAGTCCTGCTCGCGCCGGGACTGGGGGAGCTGCTCGCGCCGCACGGCATGAGCTATGCGGCGGTGATCGGCGGGACAGCCGGCAACGCGTTCATGCACTACGCACGGCCCGGTCGCAGCCGCGGCGCGCTCGCGCACCCCGAGTTCACGCACCCGGCATCGCTTCAAGCTGAGATCACCGGCCGCTTTGGCCGCTGGCCACCTAAGATCGCCCCTTCGACTAACCTGTGTCGGCGCGTGGCCGACGTGTTCCTGGAGGTCGTACGCCCGCAGTTCGACCCGACGGTGGCGTTGCTCTGGTTCCCCGAGCCCGATAACACGCAGCACGACCACGGGGTTGGCAGCCCACTTGCGATGCGCGGGCTGGCCGCGGCAGACGAGGAGCTAGGGCGGGTGCTCGCCGCGCTCCACAAGCTGGGCGACGACCCGGTCGTCTTCGTCATCTCAGACCACGGCTACTCGACTATCAGCCACACTGTCGACGTCGAGCGTGAGCTGTCGAGCGCCGGGTTCGTTTCGGGTCGGTGGGCCGGAGGCGTCGTGTTCGCACCGAACGGAGGCGCGGGGCTGCTTTACGTCCCCGGAGGCAGCGCTGAGACAGCGGACCAGGTGGCGAGCTGGCTGGCTGGCCGTGAGTGGGTGGGCGCCATGCTCTCTTGCAGGCCGGGGGGAACTATCCCAGGGCTGCTGCCAGGGGAGCGTTCCGGGACCGCCGGGGCCCGCGGGCCAGATATCGCGTTCACGTTCCGGTGGCACAGTGACGGCGGCGCGAACGGGTATCCGGGCACCGTCACGGCGACCAACGGTCTCCAGGGCCGGGGCACCCACGGGTCCGGGAGCCCTCAGGAGCTGCGCGCGACGCTCATCGCCGCGGGGCCGGGAGTCCGCATGGGCACCACGTCGGACGTGCCGACGGGGCAGCAGGACATCGTGCCCACGGTTTTCCGGATTCTCGGCCTGCCGGCGCCCGCGGGCCTGGACGGCCGGCCAGCCGCTCTCACCGATGGCGATCATCCAGGACCTCAAGACCTACATGAACCACGCCGGGCCGCTGCTCGTCGCGGGCAAGGACCCCGCCACGGAGCTCAAGGGCGAACTCG
>CAYWBD010000217.1:0-1964 GCA_964456315.1 uncultured Thermoflexus sp. | reverse complement strand
GACCAGCCGCATGATCGCCTCGTCCAGTAGCCCGCCGAAATACCCCGAAACCAGTCCGAGCGCGGTGCCGGTGACGAGGCTGACGGAGATAGCGACTACCGCGATCACCAGCGAGATCCGCGCCCCGTAGATGACACGGCTCAACACGTCGCGGCCTTGCTGGTCGGTCCCGAGGAGGTGTGACCCGCTGCCACCCTCCATCCAGGCAGGCGGCAGGTTCCGGTCCCGCAGCCTCGCAAGTGTCGGCGAGTGCGGCGACACCAGCGGCGCAAACACGGCGCCAAACACCAGCAGGCCCAGCACCATCAATGGCAGGACGGGCCAGCGCCGGAAGTTCCGCCACAACACACGCACTTTCGGTTCACGTGCACGCCGGCTGCCGGGCGGGTCTTGTGACGTCGCTAGAGTCGTCACGACCTAGCTCAACCTGATGCGAGGGTCGATAAGGCCGTATGCCAGGTCGACCGCGAAGTTCAGCGCGACGTAGAAAAACGAGATCGTCAGCACGGCTCCCGCAATGAGCGGGAAGTCGTTCTGATTCACGGCCTCCACTGCCAGCCGGCCCATCCCGGGCCAGGCGAACACCGTTTCGGTCACGACTGCGCCCGCAATGAACGACGCCAGCGTCAGCCCCGCCTGTGTGAGCGGCGGGATCATGGCGTTCCTGAAGGCGTGCTTCCATACCACCCGCGAAAAAGACACCCCTTTGGCCCGGGCGAGCTTCACGAACTCGGAGTCAAGCACCTCCAGCATTGATGAACGCACCAAGCGGAGGTTCGCTGCGACCGCCAGCCAGCCCAGCGTGATCGTCGGCAGCACCAGGCTGTCGAGGCCCACGCGTCGCCCCGAAGGCAGCCAGTTCAGCTGCACCGCGAACAGCAGGATGAGCATGATCCCCAGCCAGAACGGCGGGGTCGCCTGCCCCAGGATGGCGAACGTGCGGCCGGCGTAGTCCCACGCCGTGCCCCTTTTTACCGCCGCCAGGACCCCCAGAAGCACCCCCAAGACCAGGGAGAACATGAATGCAGAAATGCCCAGTTGAAATGTCGCAGGCATCTTTTCGATCAGGATCGTGGTGACCGGGCGGTTCTCGCGGCGCGATTTGCCGAGGTCGCCCTTAATGGCATTACCCAGCCAGACCAGGTACTGGACGGGGAGAGGCTTTTCGAGGCCCATCTGGCGGCCCCAGGCGTCCCATTGCTCCTGAGTCGTGAACTCGCCCAGGTACAGCTCGCGCGGGTCCCCTGCGACCCGCGACAGCGAGAACACCAGGACCGACACTGCCAGCAGCGTCACGACGAGCGCTGCTAGACGCCTCACTAGGAATGTGGACACCTATTGTCTCCAAGTCCTTGCGACTGGCCTGCCTGGTTTCCTCATGACGCGAGCCCAGTCGCGGGCTGCTGCCGTCATTCCTGCGTCCGCAGGAATCCAGTCCCCTGCGCACCCTGAGCCTGTCGAAGGGCACCCCGTCATTCCTGCGCAACTAGGAACCGAGCCGCGATCTCGCGTCCCGTCCCGCTCGCGCTGAACCCGTCGAAGGGCACCCCGTCATTCCTGCGCAAGCAGGAACCCAGCGGCGTGATCTCGCCTGATCCGACGGCGCCACTGCCGGGGCAGCCCGCGTCAGTACTCGAACGCGCTGATTTTTGACGACCCGTAGACGTCCCGGCCGCGGAAATAGTTAAGTCCCGTCCGCGCAGACACCTGCTCCTTTGGCAGCATGATGTTCTCGGCCACAGTCTCGAAACCTACGATCTTCTCGACGTTCTCAAGCGGCAGCATCGAGCGGTTCGCATGGCCCCCGAACCCGGTCGAAACGATGGCGTCGGCCTCCGCCAGCGGCTCTAGCAGGGGAGGGCCGCCGCTCTCCGGCGACTCCTCGCCTGTCAGGAACACCGTCTTGATGCCGAGCTTCTCGCAGGCCTGCACCGTGCGGATTGTTTCCATGAAGTCGTTGCCGC
>CAYWBD010000216.1:0-2884 GCA_964456315.1 uncultured Thermoflexus sp. | reverse complement strand
CTTCTTCATGCCGGCCGTCTTGTCTTCAATGGAGGGCGGTTTGCCGGCCGGCCGTGAAGGCTGGGCCGGGGTGGTCGAACACCACGCCGTGGGCGTCGCGCACGATCGTCTCCGCTCTCCCTGAGCCGGGCCGAATGACCGAGGGACTGCTCCGCTCGCCCTGAGCTTGTCGAGGGGCCGAGGGACTGCTCCGCTCGCCCTGAGCTTGCCCGCCCTGAGCCGGGTCGAAGGGTCGAAGGGCCGGGGAGTCTGAGCCGCCGGCAGGCCCCTCATCCACGTAGAACACACGCGTGCGCACGACGTCGGCGAGAGACGCCCCCGCCTCGCGCAGCAGGGCGGCGGCCTGCTGGAAGACGCGGTGCGTCTCGGACTCGAGCCCCGCAGGGTGGTCAGCGACCAGGCCCGATGTGAAGATGCGGTCCCCGGCGGCGACCAGCGGCATGCCCACCGGCAGCTTCAGGCCGGAGTCGGCCCCGAACGTCTTTCTCATGTCGCAGTCCCCTTGTTAGTCCGTGTGCCGGCGCCTGTCCAGCCGCTTCGCCGCCTGACGCTCGCGCTGGTACGATGCGACGGCCTGCCCAGTCCCCACACAACGTCCCGGAACCCCACATGACCCAGACGCCAGCAAAGCGCACGCCACTGTACGACGCCCACGTCGCGGCCGGCGCGCGCATGGTGCCGTTCGGCGGTTGGGCGATGCCCGTCCAGTACCCGGCAGGAATCATCAGCGAAGTGCGCGCCGTCCGCAACTCCGCGGGGATGTTCGACGTGTCGCACATGGGCCGGGTGGAGTTCTCGGGCCCGGGCGCGGGGGGGTTCCTGGGGACCGTGCTGAGCGTAGACATGGCGAAGCTGGCCGAGGGCCGGTCGAAGTACCACGTCATCTGCAACGAGCAGGGCGGCATCATCGACGACGCTATCGTCTACCGCCTCGGGCCCGAGCGGTGCCTGCTCGTCATCAACGCGGGGAACGCCGACGCCGACCTCGCCTGGCTGCTTCCGCGCGCTGAGCGCCACGGCGGCGTGCGGGCAGACGTGCAGACGACACGCGTGGCGATGGTCGCGGTGCAGGGGCCGCGGGCGGTGGAGGTTGTCGACCGCCTTTCTGGGGGCGCGGCGTCGGGGATAAGGCGGTTCCAGACCGGCGAAGCATCAGTCGCCGGCATCCCGTGCCGGCTGGCCCGCACCGGCTACACCGGCGAGGACGGGTTCGAGGTCATGCCTCCTGCTGACCGGGCTGCGGAGCTCTGGGCCCGGCTGGCGCGGGAGGGCGTCGCCACGTGCGGACTGGGCGCGCGGGACGTGTTGCGGCTGGAGGCCGGGCTCCTGCTGCACGGCAACGACATGACGGTAGCCCTCAACCCGGTCGAGGCCGGGCTGGAGAGATTCCTGTTCCTGGACGGCGCGGGCTACGTCGGCGCGGCCGCGCTCAGGCGCATCCGGGCCGCTGGCACGGCGCGCACGCTGGTCGGCTTCAAGATGATCGGCGCCGGGATCCCGCGGCACGGCATGAGCATCCTGAGCCAGTCGAAGGACGCTCATCCCGCCGTTCCCTCTCCCTGGCAGGGAGAGGGTCAGGGTGTGGGTCGAGGTTCGGCCATTGGCGTCGTCACATCTGGCACGCACTCGCCGACGCTTGACGCTGCGATAGGCATGGGCTACGTTGACCGGCGGCTATCGGCGACAGGCTCCCGCTTTGACATAGACGTGCGTGGCAGGCTCGTCGAGGCTGAGGTCGTGAATCTGCCGTTCTATTCACGGAAGGCGTAGGGTTCTATCGCATACGCCCGTATCGACTGGGTCCATATTGGGATAGGCCGTACTGCGGCCCGCGGGCCACGCGCATCACCGGCTGCGCGCTTAACATAGATCGACATCGGAAGAGCAACGGCTGGCGAACTCAGGTTGCCTACGAGGACTCCCGCGTGCCCACCAAACTGACCGAGGCGTTCGTCCGCAAGCACATCGGCGACCCAGCCGAAATCGCAAAGCGGGCCGCGCGGCTGCAAGAAGCGGCGAAGGCGCTGTCGTCTAGTACGCCCCGTCTGATCGACAGGTATGCGAAGCGGTGGGTCGCGGTAGACAGCGGAGAGGTAGTAGCCTCGGCAGCGACGTTCAGCGCGCTCCAGGCGGCGGTGCTCAAGAAGGACTTGCCACGCGACCGAATTGTCGTCCGCTACATTGACCGGCAACGCCGGACGATGATCCTTTAGTCGGCGATGTTTCGTGGGCGGTACGGGGATACCACCGGCGCGCCGTATGTTGAGGGTGAGGTTTACTTACCTCGGCTGGCGGTCGGCGCTGGGCTGTCGTTCCTTGTGGATACAGGAGCCGACCGGACCACGCTGATGCCCGCGGATGCGTTGATCAAACTGGACCTGGACTACTCCAGGCTGAAGGGAGCCCTTCCTTCGGTGGGGATTGGTGGAAATATCAATTTGTTCCGAGAAGAGGCCGTCCTCACGTTTACTGATCCCGGGCTGGCGGTCCACTTCTACAGTCTTGACATCGCAATCTACCCACGGTCGCATGCTTTGATGAGGACGCCCTCCCTCCTCGGGCGAGACATCCTGAACCGCTGGAGAATGACCTACGCTCCCAGTGACGGACAAAGGACTCTAAACTTCGAAGTCTTGTCGTCTGACCTGTCGCTCCCATTAGGCCCGCCGGGGTAAATCCAGGGCCGGAACAACGCGCCGGGACCGCCAAGATTACCAGACTCAGGATGAAACACATGTACCCGTCTGACCTGAAATACACCAAAGAGCACGAGTGGGCACGGGCCGAGGGCAGGTTCGCCACGGTCGGCGTGACCCACTACGCGCAGGACTCGCTTGGCGACGTCGTCTTTGTCAGCCTCCCGGCGAAGGGCGCGGACGTGACG
>CAYWBD010000215.1:0-7511 GCA_964456315.1 uncultured Thermoflexus sp. | reverse complement strand
ATGTTGGGGTGGATCATGCCCGCGCCCTTGGCGCACCCGCCGAGCGTGATGGTCGTGGCCCCGGCCTTGAACGACACGGCGATCTCTTTGGGCCGAGTGTCTGTAGTCATGACGGCGCGGGCAAAATCGTGTCCGCCGTCGCGAGAGGGCCTGATCTCAGGCATGTGCTTGCGGATGAGCGCCATCGGGAGCTCGACGCCGATCACGCCGGTGGAGCAGATCAGGACGTCACCCGGTTGCGCGCCGATGGCCTTTGCCGCGAGCGCCTGGGTCTCGTGGGCGTCCTTGAGGCCCTGCTCGCCGACCGCGCAGTTGGCGCAGCCGCTGTTTGCCACAACGCCCTTGACTGGCCGGGCAGCCCTGATTACATCGCGGCTGGAGACCGTTGAAGGGGAGAGGACGGTGTTGGTGGAGAACGTACCCGCCGCGGCGCAGGGACGCTCAGAGACGATCAGCCCGAGGTCGCGCTTGCCCGGTCCTGGTTTCTTGATGCCCGCGAAGACAGAGCCGGCCAAAAACCCCTTTGCCGAGGTCACCGACCCGTCTTTCAGAACCGTGATGTCTGCGCTCATGTCCGTCCTTGCCGAAGCGCTGGCCGCGCCGCCGTTGCGTGTCTACCAAGACACCGGTGCGTTGTCACGGGCCTGGCCTCTTACCGGGAGCGCAGATTGTAGCAACCGGCAAGCCAGGTCAGCCGTCGCCCGGCGGGGTCGGCTGCAGTCCTCCCCTATGACTGCGCCGCCGCGGGACGGCGCAGCTCCCGTTGGACGACCGCGGCCAGCGCCTCAATGAACTCGGGCATGGTGTTGGGCGCGCCAGACCGCACGAACTGAATACCTGCCTCCGTCGCCTCTGCTCCGCCCGCGGTATCGACGTCGTACAGCGTCTCCAGGTGGTCTGCCAGGAACTGCACCGGGACGACCACCACCGCGGTGTAGCCCTGCGCCTTGAGGTCCGGCAAACGGTCCTTGAAGTCTGGCTTCAGCCATTCCTCAGGTGAGTGGCCCGCGCTCTGGTAGGCCTGCTCCCACTCGCTAGGGAACAGCCCTGCGGCGTCTGCGATGAGCCGCGCCGTCTCTCCGAGCTGGCGCAGGTACTCCGGCTCCTTCTCTACCATCAGCTTGGGCAGGCTGTGCACGGTCATGATCGTCCTGACAAGCCCGCCGGGCGGGATGCTGCCTAGCGCGGCTTTGAGCCTAGCGGCCATCGCTGCGATGAACTTCGGCTCGTCGTACCAGGGCCCGGCGACGCTGACCGAGACACCGGCCGGCAGCCGCGCCAGCGCGGCCTCGACCGCCTTTTGGTATCCGCCCATGAAATAAGGCGAGTACTGCGGAGACATGATTATGGCGATGGTCCTGCTCGCCCCCGCACGGCTGAGCTCAAGAAGCCCGTCCTCGATTGACGGCGCAGAGTAGCGCATGCCTGTGCTGGCACGGTATGTCTCGCCGGGGCCAGCCCGGGAGTTGAGGAGCGCCGCCAGCGCCGCGGCCTGTTCCGCGGTGGTCTTTCTGAGCGGCGACCCCCCGATCACCTCGTAGCGCCGCTGGAACTCCCTTACCAGCTCCTCCGGCGCAGGCTTCCCGCCCCTGACGCGGGCCAGGTAGTCAGCGACTTCCCCGGCGTTCGCGGCCGAGCCGAAGCTCATGAGGAGCACGCCGGTGCATGCGCCGTCTGTCACACGCCTGCCCCTGCCAGGACGTGGGCGCGCACGAACTCCGTGAGGAGTGCCAGCGTGTCTGGCGAGGTGTCCGGGAGCACCCCGTGGCCGAGGTTGAAGATGTGCCCCGGCCGCCCGTCGGCCCTCCGCATGACGTCTGCAGCTTCGGCCTTGACAACGTCGAAGGGCGCGAGGAGCACGCCGGGGTCCAGGTTGCCCTGGATGGCTTTGCCGGGCCCCAGCCGCGCCCACGCCTCGTCCAGCGGGAGGCGCCAGTCCACGCTGACGACGTCGCTTCCCGCGGTCGCCATAAGCTCCAGCAGCCCCGCGGTGGAGGTCCCGAAGTAGATGCTCGGCACGCCCAGGGCGCGGACCTCGCGGAAGATCTGCTGCGTGTACGGCAGGACGTACGTCCGGTAGTGCGATGGCCCCAGGGCGCCCGCCCAGCTCTCGAAAACCTGGATGACGTCTGCGCCGGCGGCCACCTGCGCCCGCAGGTAGCGGACCGTCGCCTCCGTAAGGGTCTCCATCAGCCTGTGCCAGAGGTCCGGCCGGCTGAACAGCAGGGCCTTCGGCTGGGCAAAGTCGCGCGTGGGCCGGCCTTCGATCATGTAGCTTGCGACGGTGAACGGCCCGCCCGCGAACCCGACGATCGCGGTCTTGTCGCCAAGGGCTTTTCGGAGCTGCCTGATGGCGGTGAAGACGTAAGGCGTGGCCTCTTCTGCGGGCATGAGGCGGAGGGCCGCGATATCGGCCTCGGTGCGCAGCGGGCTGGGCACGATCGGGCCGACCTCCGGCTCGATACGATACGGCACCCCGAGGCCCTCCAGCAGCAGCATGATGTCGGCGTACAACACCGCGGCATCTACGCCCAGGCGGCGCACCGGCATCAGGGAGATCTCGGTGGCCAGGTCCGGCGTCTTCGCCATTTCGAGGATGCCGTGCTTCTCCCGGAGCTTGCGGTACTCAGGCAGCGCGCGGCCAGCCTGGCGCATGTACCAGACCGGGGTGGCATCAACAGGCTGCCGCCGGCAGGCCGCGAGCATCCTTTGACGCCCGGTCATGGTCACTGGCATCCCCTGCTCCGATGGCGCGGGCCCGTCCGGCCCGGCTAACATGCCCAAACCGGGCAATGATAAGGCCCGGCCAGTCCGCACGGACGCTCGATACCGGTCGCCGTGCGTGAGGGCCTTGTATGAACCCAGGTCACGCCGCCGGCCCGGCGGGCCACCGCGACGAACAGCCGTCCGCCCCGCGCCAGTTCCTGCGCTACGCGTTCTACAAGGTGGACCCTGAGTGGCGCCGGCTCCCCGAGGGCGACAGGGCTGCGAGCAAACGGGAGTTCGCAGCGGCAGTCGCTGAAGTAGCTGAGACTGTCGCGCTGCGCACTTTTTCGCTCACCGGCGTGCGCGGCGATGCAGACTTCATGCTGTGGTTGACGGCGTCCGGGCTGGAAGAGCTGCAGTCCGCGGGTGTCAGGCTCAACGCCACGCACCTTGGCCGGCACAGCACGGTGCCCTACTCGTACCTTGCGCTCACCCGCCCTTCGCCGTACGTGCCGTCGGGGAGAGAGCGCCCGCGAGAGGCGCAGTTTGAGAGCGCGAAGTACCTCTTCGTCTACCCGTTCGTGAAGAGCAGGGAGTGGTACGCGCTGCCGCAGTCGTGGCGAAAGACGATGATGGTCGAGCACATCGCCATTGGCGGCAAGTACCCATCAGTCAAGATCAACACCGGGTACTCGTACGGCATCGACGACCAGGAGCACGTGGTGGCGTTCGAGACAGACTCCCCGTCCGACTTTCTGGACCTGGTCATGGCGTTGCGGGAGTCCCAGGCGTCGTCCTTCACGCAGCGGGACACCCCGGCGTTCACATGCGTCAGCGCGACCGTGGACGCCATGCTGGACGCCATCGCCGGGTAGGGACCGCCCAATCTCCCCCTCTCCCAGCGGGAGAGGGTTGGGGTGAGGGGGACGTCTCGCCCGGTCCTCTGGAAGCAGGCTCAGCCTTCCGGATCCAGGTCGAACACGATGGCCACAGCTTCGCTGGTATCTGCGCCGTCGCTGGACCGCAGGTACTCGATGGGGGCGGCGAGCAATCGGCTGACAAGTGCGCGGGACATTGCGTCCAGCACCTGCTGCTCCTCAGCTGACAGTCCCGGCAGCCGACGCAGGGCTTTGCCAAGCTCCGACTGGCGCACCGCCTCGGCGCGCTCCCCGAGCTGGCGGACGGTCGGCTCTGCATCCATGCCGGTCAGGCGTTCCGTGAACCGCCGCACTTCGCGTTCAATCAGGGCCTCCGCCTCACCGGCGGCTTCCTTGCGGCTCTCCCGGTGCTCTGCGGCGATGGTGTCGAGGGAGTGCAGCGTCCGCAGCGTGACGCCGGGGACCCGGTCTGCCAGCGGGTCGACGTCGCGGGGCATGCCCACGTCCAGGATGAACAGCGGACGGTCGGGGCGAGAGCGCATCGCCGCATCAACCGAGGCTGCGGTCACGACGGGCTTGACCTCCGCCGCAGTGCACGCCACCAGGATGTCGGCTTCTGCAAGGGCAAAATCGCGGTAGGCGAACGGGACGGCGGACCCTCCCAGCTCACGGGCGAGGGTCGCTGCCCGCTCCGTGCGCCTGCTGGCCACGGTGAGCCGGCCGACTCCGGCATTGCGGAGGGCGCGCGCCACGGTCTCGCCGGTATCGCCTGCCCCGAGAAGGAGCGCGGACTTGGTGTGGAGGTCACCGAGGGCACGCTCGATGAGCTGGACGCCGATCGATGGCACCGAGACGCGGTCTCTGCCCAGCCCCGACTTCTGTCTCACCCGCCTCGCCGTCCGCAGCGCGCCGTGGAACAGCCGCGAGACCCGGGGCTGGACTGCGCCCGCTTCTCCGGCGGCCTTGAGGGCGTCGGAGACCTGGCCTGCCACTTGCGCCTCGCCGAGGGCAAGCGAACCCAGCCCTGCGGTCACCCTGAACAGGTGACGCACCGCGGCGTCGCCCGAAAGGCTGAACACGTGTGCCGACGGCGCAGCCCCGGCCCGGCCTGAGCCGGCTGCGATGCTGTCCAGGAACGCCGTCAGACGTGTCGCGCCCAGCTGCGGGTCGTCTGCCTCGCCGTATACCTCGGTGCGGTTGCAGGTAGAGAGGATGACCCCGCCGCCGGCCTGGGTCGCCAGGACAGAGAGCCAGCCCGGCAGCGCGTGCGGCGTGACCGCTACGCTCTCCAGGACCTCGACGGGCGTGTCGGCGATGTTCAGCCCGGCAACGACGAACGGCATGATTGGCTCCGAAAGGCTGGCCTCCGAGTGTACATGCCAGGCTTTCCGGAATGACCGCGCCCAACGCCCGGAGCCGGTGGTCGAACCGTTCGTCTACACTTCGGCGGTACTGGCGCCGTGACCCGTTCGCCCTGTCCCTGGAGACTGCCCGTGCAAAAGTCCACCATCACACCCCCCGACCGTCGGGGCTATTCCGACCCGGACATCTTCGTTACCACGGAGTGGCTGGCAGAGCACCTCGATGACCCGGCAGTCCGCATTCTCGACACCGACGGCGCGGCTGAGTACGGACGGCTGCACATCCCCAACTCGCTGCCCGTCGCGGACCACTATTACAAGTCGCCCGAGAAAGGGCGCACGCACATCCAGGGGCCCGACGAGTTCGCGAAGACGATGTCAGACCTCGGCGTATCTGACGACACTCTGGTGGTCGGCTACGACTCTGCGGGCTGCCTGTATTCGTTCCGGCTGGCCTGGTCCCTCCACTACTACGGCCACACCAGGGTCAAGGTGCTCGACGGTGGCTTCCCGAAGTGGCTGGCGGAGGGCAGGCCGCTTTCGCGCGTAAAGCCATCGTTCGCACCCGGCAAGTTCACCCATCGAATGGACCGGTCGATTTTTGCCGGGCGCGAGGACGTGCTGGCGGCCATCGGCCGAAAGGACACCGTGATTCTCGACGTCAGGGCGAACGACGAGTGGTCAGGCGCCAACAAGCGTGACAACGTGCGCGGCGGCCGCATCCCCGGCGCCGTCCACCTCGAGTACAAGCAGTTCCTGACCAAATCCGACGTGCCCACAGTCCTCCCAGCCGCGGAGCTACGCAAACTGCTGCACGCGGCGGGGGTCACGCCAGACAAGAAGGTCATCACCTACTGACAGGGCGGCATCCGTGCGGCGCACGGGTTCTGGGTCCTGAAGCTGCTGGGGTACCCGAACGTGCAGGACTACGATGGCTCAATGCGGGAGTGGGCCAACGACCTCACGTGCCCGATAGAGTCGCCCCTCCGGACGTAACACGTAATGGGAACGTAATCGACGTTGAATCCCAGGCAATCCCCGGTCCGTTACAACAGGGTGAGGCGTGTCCCGGGACCTGGCCGCCGTGCGCCAGCCTTAGTCCCGGGCGGGCCAGCCTCAGTCCCGAGCGGGCCAGCGTTCCCCCTGAGCACGTCGAAGGGCGAGTTAGCATCCTGGGCTGTACCTAGGGGTTCTGATGATCTGATGCCGATGATGCCCAATTTAACGACGCTGCTACGCGACCTCCTGTCACGCTCACTGGGCCTGGCAGCATTGGCTGCCTTGCTGGCGGTAGCCGCGGCATGCGGATCGGGAGACGCCCCGTCCGGGCAGCCCACGGTTGGCGGGGCCCCAGTCGTCGGGGCCACCGCTGACTCTGCCACCCCGGCCGCGACGGCGACGACGCGCCCCGCCGTCAGCAGGGGCGCCGGCCCGAAGCTGGAGATCGAGGAACCGTTCTTCTGGCTGAACTCAGACCCGCTCACGATCAAGGCGCTCAGCGAGTCCAACAAGGTCGTGCTGATCGACTTCTGGACTTACACCTGCGTGAACTGCCTGAGGACGCTACCGTTCCTCAAGGACTGGCACGCCAAGTACAAAGACCGCGGGCTGGTCATCGTCGGCGTGCACACTCCTGAGTTCGAGTTCGAGAAGCTGCCCGTCAACGTCCGGAAGGCAATCGTGGACCACGGCATTGGCTGGGCGGTCGTGCAGGACAACGAGTACGCCACCTGGCGGTCCTTCGGCAACCAGTACTGGCCGGCCAAGTACCTCATCGGCGTTGACGGCAACGTCCGCTTCACGCACTTCGGAGAGGGCCAGTACGTCGAGACCGAAGAGGAGGTCCGGGCCGCGCTCAAGGACGCCGGTTACGCGGTGGACGACATCCCGCTCGGCACTGTGAACGAGCAGGAGCGCGTTGACAAGGCGCCCACAGTCACGCGTGAACTCTACGGCGGGTACGACCGCAACTACGGCTTTGGCGGGCAGTACGCCGGCCAGGAACAGTACTACCTGGCGCCGGACCAGGCCATGTTCTACGAGGACAAGGGCGGCGGTTACGGGAATAACAAGTTCTACCTCCAGGGCCTCTGGAAGAACGAGCTGGACGCCATCGTCCATGTCCGTGACACACCAACTCCTGAGGACTACATCGCTTTACGTTTCGCGGCGGCCAGCGTTAACGCAGTGATCCACCCCCGGACCCAGGACCCCTTCACTGTGGTCCTGGAGCTGGACGGCAAGCCGCTGACGCCGGAGCAGGCCGGACTGGACGTGACGTTTGATGCCGAGGGCCGCAGCGTCCTGGCCGTGAACGGAGAGGCACGGCTTTACTCGGTGGTGCGCCTGAGCGAGTACGGGATTCACGACTTGAAGCTCGCCACCACTTCGTCGCGCTTTGCCCTGGCCGCGTTCACGTTTGGCATTTACAAGACAGGCATTTAGGACCCGCATCGGCATCCGGTGTCCCCTTTTCGCCAGAGGACCACGGAGAGGGGCAGCCGACAATCCCGTCTACCGCCGGGAGAGGGTCAGAGCCTGCCCCGGCGAAAGCCGGGGGTGAGGG
>CAYWBD010000214.1:0-3227 GCA_964456315.1 uncultured Thermoflexus sp. | reverse complement strand
TTCCAGCGGCTCCAGGCGCGCGAAAATACGCGGAATCTCTTGTCACGGGCGTCGTGTCCCGCAAACGCCGGAGGGCACACGTTGGCCGGTCTGCCGGGACCTGTTAATGATCTGCGCTCACCCGATCGGGCCAGCGCCTGGTCAGTGTTCGCGCACCCCGACTACACGTGGCTGTGGGTCGGCGGCGCAACGATGCAAATCGGCACGCTGCTGCGCAACCTGGTCACCGCACAGTGGCTGTTCGACACCACCGGCTCGGCCGCGCAGCTGGGCATCCTTGGGATCTTCCAGCTCCTCCCCATACCCATCACGCTCTTCGGCGGAGCGCTGGCGGACTCTGTTGACCGCAAGAAGCTGATGGTCGTGACGCAGGCCGTATCGCTCGCAGCCCTGGTCTTGCTGACATTCGCGGCATGGACCGAATCGCTGGCCTCATGGCACATATTCGGCGTGGCTGCCGTGACCGGGATATTCGGCGCACTAGGAAACGCTGCGAGGCCCGCGATGGTCGGGCGGGTCGTGCCCCGGGCCAAGATCCCGCACGCCGTCACGATGAACACGTCCACGTTCCAGGTGGGCGGGATATTCGCCCCGGTCATCTTCGGCCTCTTGTATTCGACGTTCGGCGTCACGACCGCCCTGGCCGCCGCCAGCGGGCTGACCGCGGTAAGCGTCATCAGCCCAATGCTCATCAGGGCCAGCGGGGAGCCTGAGGGCGGGTCCAGGCGAGTCTCCATGCCTATCTTGGTCCAGGGCTGGGGGTTTGTGCTGAAGCACCCCATCCTGCCTGGGCTGTACCTCCTCGACATTGGCGTGACAGTCGTCAGCTTCTACCGGGAGCTGTTCCCGATCTTTGCGAAGGAGCTGTACGGCGGCGGGGCAAAGGAGGTCGGATGGCTCGGGTCAGCGAACGCGGCCGGGGCGCTTGGCGGGACTCTGCTGGTCTTCTTCACAGGCAAAGTGCAGCGCAAGGGCCTGCTCGTGCTCTGGGCGACTGCGGCCTACTCGGGTCTCCTGTTCGCGTTCGGGTTCAACCACAACCTCTGGATCGGACTGCTAATCGTCGTCGCTCTGGGACTTACCGACGCAGTGACAATGACGATGCGGCAGGCAATCGTCCAGCTCACGACACCGGACGCCATGCTCGGCCGGGCCTCGAGCGCGCACTCGTTCGCGGCTATGGGCGCCAACCAGGTTGGCAAGATCGAGGTCGCGTTCGTCTCAGCCGCGGCCGGCGCCGGACCGGCGATGATCATCGGCGGCGTCGTGGCGGTCGCGGTCACAGCGCTGATATGGCGGGGCATGCCGGGCGTGCGCACCTACCGGTACGTCGAGCAACACTCCCGGAATGAGCCGGCAACAGGGCCTGCAACGGGTGTCCCTCCGCCTCTGGCTGCCCCGCCCGGCACTCCGACGCAATCGCCACAGCCCGGAGGCAACAAGGCATGAAGATCACCGGGGTGAAGGCGTTCGTCGTTGACGGCGGGCCGCGCGCCAGGACGTTCGTCAAGCTCGAGACGGACCAGGGACTCGCGGGCTGGGGCGACTGCACCAAGTGGGATGCCTACGACGGCGTCGTGGCGATGGTCCAGCACATGGCGCCGCTTGTCATTGGCAGAGACCCGATGCACGTTGAGCGGCTCTGGTCGACCGCTCAGGACAGGTCCCGTCCGCGGGCCTGGCCGCACTTCCCGTCGGCAATGTCGCAGGAAGTCCCGGCCGTTGCCGTTGACGCCGGCGGCCGCTTGCCGGGGGGTCGTCGAGTCAGCGGATAAGGTCATTCGCCGGATTACTGCGGCTTCGCACCCTGCGGGTCCGGGTGGGCGCGAGTTGGTATCCGCCCGACGGCCTGATCCCCTTTACGGGTGTTATTTTGAGATGGTCATGCGCGACTTCATATCCGCCCTCAAATCCGGCCCCCTCCTAGCCGACGGCGGCATCGGCTCGTACATCTTTGAGCAGGCTGGCCGCCTTTCTGAGGGCGCCCATACCTACGAAGCGCTGAACGTCGCCAACCCGGAGCTGATCCGGGGCATCCACACTGCCTACCTCCAGGCCGGGGCGCGCTGCATCACGACCAACACCTTTGCGGCCAACAGGGCAAGCCTGACTCCCGCGGGGCATCAAGACTCGGTCGTCGAATTCAACCAGGCGGGGGTCCGGCTGGCGCGCGAGGCCATCCGTGACTTCAAGTCCCGCAACCCTGGCGCCGACGACTGTTTTGTCCTCGCCTCGGTCGGCCCTGCCCCGGCCGCTCGCCCGGGTCACGACGACGCGCTCGGGGTGTACCAGCAACAGATAGCCGCGCTCACGTCGGAACAACCCGATGCGCTGTTGCTGGAGACCTTCGGCGGGTTTGGCCAGGCAGCCATTGCACTCCGGGCGGCAGCGACGGTCGCCGGGGCGCCCCCCGTGGTGGTCCACGTGGCGCTGCAACGGCGGGACGGGGAGTGGTCGGAAGACCCGGCTACTTACGTCAACGAGGCAGCAGCCCTGGGGGCGCGCGTGGTCGGGGTCAACTGCTGCGCCCCGTGGGACGCCCAGGCCTTCGTGGACGCGGTGAAGGACCTGAGCGTTGTGCGCACCGGCGAAGTACTCCTGTCGGCGATGCCGAATGCCGGAGGATTCGAGCGCATTGGCCACCGCTTCCTGAGCCGCGTGAACCCCGAGTACATGGGCAGGCTCGCCCGGTCGCTTGCTGCCAGCGGCGCGCGGCTCATCGGCGGTTGCTGTGAGGTCCACCCGCCTCACGTCGCAGAGATGCACAACTTCCTTCAACCTGGGCGCGCCTCGGGCGGCGCGACGGCGGTGACGGCACACGGGCGTCAGCCCGCCGGGGCAGCCGAAAAGTTGGGCAATGGCCGCTTCTCGAGGAAGCTGTTCGCGGGCCAGTTCGCGGTGAGCGTTGAGGTCCTGCCCCCACGCGGGACAGGGCCAAAGGTGGTCGATGACAAGGTCGACTTCGTCCGCCGCCTCGCAGCCGCGGGCCTCGCTGACGCGATAGACATCACCGACAGCTCGCGGGGGATCCCGCTGGTTCCACCCGGCGAGTTCGCCAGCGTGGTCCGGGAGCGCCTGGGCTGGTCCGAGGCCACCGGCGACGCGCTGGAGCTCATCCCCCACTTCGCAGCGCGGGACCTGAACACGATGGGGCTGCAGAGCCGGCTCATGGGCTACCACATGCGCCGCATCCGCAACGTGCTGTTTATCACCGGCGACCCGCCCAA
>CAYWBD010000213.1:0-2126 GCA_964456315.1 uncultured Thermoflexus sp. | reverse complement strand
TGGCATGGCGTCTGGACCGCGGCAAGTCAGACGCGGGTGCGGCGGCGTGCGGGCGGGCGTACCTTTCCTCTGTGACTCACCCATCACCCAGGCCCAAGTTGCTTGCCATGGTCGGCCCGACCGGGCTCGGCAAGTCGGCGCTGGCGGTCGACCTGGCCCTCGAGTTCGGAGGCGAGGTGATCAACGCCGATTCGCGCCTGTTCTACCGTGGCTTCGACATCGGCACGGCAAAGCCTGACCTGGTGCAGCGGCGCGGGGTGCCCCACCACCTGATCGACATCCTGGGCCCGGGGGAGTCGTTCAGCCTCGCCGAGTTCCTTGGGGCGGCGGGCCAGCAGGTGGCCGACATCGGTGGTCGCGGACGCCTGCCCGTGCTGGTGGGCGGCACAGGCCAGTACGTCTGGGGCCTGCTCGAAGGCTGGGAAGTGCCGAAAGCCCTACCGGACGGACGCCTGCGCCGGGAGCTTGAAGCGGAGCTTGCGGAGAAGGGGGTCGGCTCACTTCACGCCCGCCTGCAGCATGCCGACGCACGGGCCGCCGCGGCAGTCGACCCGAAAAACCCTCGGCGGGTGATACGCGCTCTGGAGCGGGCGGCTGCGGGCCTCGGCGGTTGGGAAGAGCCGAAGAAGGCGGCGGAGCAACCATATGACGCCTTCGTCATCGGCGTGACGATGCCCCGGGCGGAGCACTACGCCCGGCTGGACGCACGCATAGACGCGATGGTGGCCGCGGGTTGGGTTGAAGAGGTGCGCGGGCTTGTCGGCCGCGGCGTCCCGCTTGAGTCGCCCGCGATGTCGAGCATCGGCTACCGTGAACTGGCGGCTCATCTCAGAGGCGAGCTCGCGCTCGACGCTGCCGTGGCGGCGGCAAAGAAGGCCACGCGTCGGCTGGTGCGCCACCAGTACAACTGGTTCAAGCTGGGCGACGGCCGCATCACGTGGCTGCAGGCCGGGCCTGCCGCGGCGCAAGAAGCGAGCGGGCATGTCCGGCGGTGGCTGACAGGCAAACCGATACATCAATGAATATACCTTCTGGCGTGCGGCGATAACGCACTAGAATGACCCGTCGGGCCGGGAGCCTCGCGGTGACGGGCTTTCCAGGGCGCACGGCGACTAGGAGGACCATTTTGCCCATACCGTTTGCCAAGCTCCAGGGGTCTGGCAATGACTACATTGCCATCGATGGCCGGGACGCCGCCCGGGACTGGTCTCGCCTGTCATTGGACATGAGCCGCCTGGCATTCGGCGTGGGCTCTGATGGGATCGTGGTGGTGCAGTCGTCCAGCGCCGCGCAAGTACGCATGCGGGTGTTCAACCCGGACGGTTCTGAGGCCGAGATGTCCGGGAACGGCATACGCCTGTTCGCCAAGTTCGTCATAGACCGCAAGATTGCGCTGCCCGGCCCCGATGGCGGCTTGCTTATAGAGACAGGTGGCGGGCTGCGGACGGTGTGGCCGACGATGCTGGGCGACAAGATGACCGCAGCGCGCGTGGCGATGGGCACGCCGGTGTTCACCCCTGCCGACATCCCGGTGGACGCCGTGGCCCTGGGCAACCCGGAGCGCGTATACGACTACCCCCTCAAGGTGGGTAGCAGGACGTTGAAGATAACCTGCCTTGCCATCGGCAACCCGCACTGCGTCGTTTTCCCCGAGGAGCCCGTGGCGGACTTCCCGCTGCTGGAAATTGGCCCCCTGATCGAGCGGAACAAGGTGTTCCCAAAGCGGATCAACTTTGAGATCGCCAACGTGCTGGGAAGGAACCAGGTCCGGGCCCGGATTTTCGAGCGTGGGGCTGGTGAGACGCTGTCTTCCGGGACTGGGAGCACTGCCACGATGATCGCGGCGCGGATCCACGGCTTTGTGGGCGACGAGGTAGAGGTGCTGGTGCCAGGGGGCGCGCTGAAGGTCGGCTGGCCAGGCAAGGGCGAGGCGTTTCTCGAAGGCCCGGCCGTCGAGGTGTTCACGGGCACGTGGCCGGACTAGCGGGTGCCCGGCAGCGGCCGGTCCCGTTGGCGGTCAGTTTGTACCATTCCGCTACGCGGCTCATGTAACCTGCAGGTTCTTTGACCAACAGTGGGGCAGGGGAGTGGCTTAACGCGGGGCCCCTGCCCTGCCCTGCCCTGCC